>JAISQI010000058.1 GCA_031274295.1 Holosporaceae bacterium | reverse complement strand
TTAAAAAACCGCTGAAAAAAGACAAATTTGGCCGGTTCTATTAAGAAACACGACTGTATATCATAATCGGAATAGATTACATACCCCACAAATTAATTGAATTATTTGAACGCTTAACCGGAATAGAAGTTGTGGTCGACATCTTCGATTCCAATGAAATTTTAGAAGCTAAATTACTTGCGGGCGAAGCAAAATACGATCTCGTATTTCCAACGGCATGGCCTCATTTTTCACGCCAATTAAAAGCTGGAATCTATCAAAAATTAGATAAAAACAGAATAGATATATCCATTTTCGACCAAAGTATTATGCATCGATTGTCAGAGTACGACATCGATAATCTCTATGCCATACCATTTCAATTTGGAATTTCAGGAATAGGAATAGATGAGAAAATAGCAAATCAGTTGGTGGGAAATTCTCCTAAAGATACCTTCTCTTTAATATTTGATCCCGTAAATGCAAAAAAACTCAGTAAATACAGGATTTCTTTGTATGAATCTTCTGACGAGATATTTCCAGCTGTTCTTGCATATTTGGGACTAAATCCAGAATCTGAAGATGAAAAAGATATAATAGAAGCCGCCAAGCATTTACAAAAAATCAGACCCTATATATCGAAATTTACATCTTTTGGATATGAAGATCTCGCCTCCGGTAACGCCTGTGTAGCGCTTGGAACCTCTGGAGATGTACTTAAAGTCCAAAGGGATAACAACAATCCGAATATAAAATTTTTCCGTCCTCGAGAAGGCGTTTCTCTATGGGTAGATATTGTGGCAATTCCCATAAAAGCAAGACATATAAACAATATCTATGCATTTCTACAATTTCTATTTCATCCGCTCGTAATCGCTGAAGTCACAAACATCACGTCCCGGGCAAATGCCGTCATAAAAGCAACGCAATACGTCGAAGACGACTTAAAAAACAACCTTAATATATATCCCGATGCAGATATTAGAAAAAATTGTTACGTGGAAAGACCACTCCCGGCCAATATAGAATCTATGAAAACAAGATTGCTTACAAAAATCAAATCAATGGATAATTAAATGAAAATGATTTTTATATTATTTTTTTTAACGTCATGTTCTCAGTATGAAACTCCGGATTTACCACCTCTAAATAAAAAATCATTTTCCAGCGAAGAAATCCTAAACAAACAGAAAGAATTAAGAAAAAAAATCAATTCACTATCAAAAGAAGTACGTTTGCAACAGTATACAAAATGTCCTATGTTATCATGTTATTCCTTAGGAGACCGTGTTTTATAGTGTTTAGTGTTTTTTCATGAAAGGAATGTGGAGTACCGTGAAAAAAATTTTGTATTCCATTTTTGCTGCGGGTATTATGTGTAGTAGTTATTCCTATGCGAGCTTATCCAGTCAAAGGATTGCTGTTGATCAAGCCCTAAAGGAAGCCAGAAAACAAAAATTAACCCATTCGGAAATTACAGAAAGAGCGATTATTCTTAAAATCATCAAAATCTTAATTGTATTTGAAACTGCGCCTAGAAATTTAAAAGAATTTAGCAGGGCAGTGTCATCGCTCCCAGGAGAAAGAGGCGCGTTCATAAACGTAATTATTGGAAAAAATAGCCCTGTAGAAATATCAGGATATTCTCCCCTCGTTTATCATTTTCTAACGCTCTTAAGAATTATTCTTTTGATCGGCATAAAGGACGAAAACACTTTGCAACTAATGCATTTTTTCTCGCAGCGCATAAATGCTAGACAAATATTGAAACAAACTAAAGATCAGGAATTCGTGTTGAAAACAATGGATGAGATGTCGATTCTGGTCGATAAATTAAAAATTCAATTGGAACATCAACTAAAGAAAAAAATAAAATGGTGGAACCCCGGAGATGCTTTAACTAGACATCAAAGTATATTAAACAGGCTGGAAAATAGAGTAAAATCAGTCATAGCGCAAGACAAAGTGAGCGGAAAATAATGATATTTAGAGATTGGGTAAAAAAAGGATCATGTTTAGTTTTTGCTTCTGTTAGTGTATGTGCCTACGGAGTTAATAATTTATTATCCCACTCTCCAATTGTCGATAAAGCCCTTAAAGAGGCCAGAAAAACTACATTACAAACATCGAACTTTAATAATATTGGGGGAATAGAAAACGAGATTATCCTCAAAATTCTCAAAATTTTAATTGGTTTCGAAGATTTGCCGAATAAGTACATAGAATATTTCACACATACAAAAAGAGAAGGAATATTTACCAATTTAGTTACTAAAGTACACGAAAAGCAAAGGAATGTCGGTGAAAATTGGATCGTGGTTAGTCGTTTTCTTAAGTTATTACGAGTTACTCTTCTGCTGGGAACACGGAATCAAGACTTACTAGATATAGTGCATTACATGTCAATTCCTGCAAACGTTGGCATCACACCGGACAAAAAATTCGAATGTGATACTCTTGACGAGATGAGAGAACTGACAGAAAAATTAAAAGGGACATGGCCAAATATGAAATGGAAAACATCGTATGAAAAATTAGATGATTCACTAGAAGAGTTTTTAAAAATAGCCGCAGTCGAAGCCACCTTTTTACAAACTTCTAAAACGTCTGACTTATCGAGTGTTAAAACGAGATCGACTGGAACAACACATCGCGCTACTCAAGCCACTTCTAGAACCAATGTACGCTGATAATTCTCTACAAAATACATATTCTTGTCTTACTAAGCTGCTTGTCAGTTGATTATTTATCAATTGGTTTTCTCTTTTCAATTATTTCATCAATTAGACCGAATTTTTTTGCTTCCTTGGGAGACATGAAATTATCCCTATCCATTGCCTTTTCAATTTCTTCCAAGGCTGTTCCCGTATGTTTTTCATAGATTTTGTTCAAACGGTTACGTAAATCGAGAATTTCTTTTGCGTGAATCTCTATGTCTGCCGCCTGTCCACGAAATCCTCCCGAAGGCTGATGAATCATTATTCTAGAATTCGGAAGAGAAAATCTTTTCCCCTTTGCTCCCGCCATAAGAAGAAAAGAGCCCATGGAGGCAGCCTGTCCCAAACACAGAGTCGTTACCTCCGGAGTAATATACTGCATGGTGTCATACACCGACAATCCTGAAGACACTACGCCACCCGGAGAATTTATATATAGGAAAATATCCTTTTTGGGATCTTCGGATTCTAAAAACAGTAATTGTGCGCAAATTAAACTCGCGGAAACGTCATTTACCTCGCCGCTTAAAAATATGATTCGTTCTTTGAGCAAACGGGAATAGATATCATATGATCGCTCTCCCCGACTTGTTTGTTCAATAACCATTGGAATCAAAGTATTCATATAATTATCCATTATTTTCTCCTCTCTATAAAATTATACAGTCCCTTTTGGGGGTGAGCTTTTCCTTTTGGTAGTTTTACTTTTTGCAGAAGATTTTTTGGACTGTGGTATTGATTTATCGTCTTTAAAAAATTCGAAAGGTTCTTCGTCAATAGAAACAAGCTTGGAAACTGAGCATTTTTCCTCTGTTACTTTTATTTTATCCAACAGAAAATTAACTATTTTTACCTCCAGTATTGGACCAATTATAGCCTGAATCGAATCATCGCGTGTATATGTCTCCCAAATAGCTTTTTCACGTCCTGGATGCATCGTTGCGATGTTTTTTATAGACTGGAAAATTTCATTTCTAGACACAGTAATCTTCTCTTTTTTAGCCATACTAGTAATGACAAATCCCAACCGAATTCTCTTTTGGGCTATTTTGTTACATTCTTCCTGAATAGCTGGAGAAAATTCTTTACCTAATTTCTGCGCTTCTTCCTTAATTTGGCGCGTGATTCCATTATATTCAATACGTAGCATGTTCTGGGGAACATCGAAGTCGTACATCTCGGCTATCTTATCCAAAAGATCTCGGCGCATAATATCTTTCGTCATATAATCGTATTTGGAAATAGCTCTGGACTTCGCCCACTCTCTTGCTTTTTCAAGATTTTCATGTCCAATGGATTTGGCGAACTCATCATCCATATTATACCCTGTAGAATCTAAAATTTTCTTCACGGTCGCTTCGTATTCAACTGTCTTTCCGGCAAGCGCTTTATCAGCAATATCTGTTGGATATGTCACGCTAAATTCTCTTGTTTCTGCGATTTTTGCTCCAATAAGATGTTTCCAAAAATCTTCAAGAAGTGTTTTATCTCCTATCACTATCTCCAAATCGCTAATTTTATTATTTTTTAACTTTTTACTTGCGGTCCGCAAAACCAAATCGACAATTACCTTTTGTCCTTCCTTAATTTTCTTGACGTCTTTGTTTTCTACCCATTTTTTGTGGTCTTTTCTTACGGTTTCAAGAATTTCATCTATCTCTTTATCTGCGATCTCTGCAACGTACTTTTTAATTTCAATACCGGAAACATCTTTCAATTCAAAAGTAGGAACTATTTCAAATTTTAATGTAAACTCCAATCCATTTTCATCATCTTTAACTATATCCGTTATGTAACTAAATGAAATTACTAGTTTTTCATCATCCAGGATTTTTTTGGAGATATTTGTAATGGCTTGCTTTTTAGATTCAGCAACTAAGCTGTCGCCATGCATGCGCTTCACTATTTCAAGCGGAACTTTCCCGGGACGAAATCCATCCAAACGAACTTTTTTAGCCGTTTCATGAAGTTTAGTGGTCATTGCAGCATCTAATTCTCCTGGAGAAATTAAAATATTATAACATCTTCCGAGACCATCACTTGTTCTGCTTAGCACTTTCATAAAACTTTCTCCACAATAACAAATCTGGTGCGGGCGAAGGGACTCGAACCCCCACAGCATAAACTACCAGAACCTAAATCTGGCGTGTCTACCAATTCCACCACGCCCGCAGAATAAATCGGAAATATGTATAACATTTATTTGGTTAACAAAAAACTAGGCTCGACAAATAACTAATTTGTTTTTTCCTATTGCTTTTTAAATTCGCCAAGATACTTTCGGAAAACTTCGACTCATAATCACAGCCTAAGGTCATCTGGATTTCCTTTTTTATAATTTTTAATGACTTATTCCTCAGAATTATTTATCTTGGGTTCATGAATATTGTAAGAGCTAATGCGGTGTACATATGAAAATAGGAATCATAGGAATTACTGGTAGAATAGGAAAAATTCTGGCGGCAATGATACCAAATGAGGAATATAGCGGAGGAACTTGCAGTAAAACCCCTCCCCAGGAATTAGTAAAAATTATTGGCCGTAGTAATGTACTGATAGATTTTTCGACGCCATCTTCGACAATGGAGGCAATTACTCTGGCAGCGGAGCATAAAATACCAATTGTATCCGGAACCACCGACTTATCAGAAAATGATTTCCGTCAGATTAAGAAATTATCTCAAATAATACCAATATTACACGCAAGCAACTTCAGCTTGGGCATTCAACTAATGGCAATTTTAGTAAAAAAATGCTCCCGGTTACTATCAGATTTCGATTTTAGCATTATAGATAGGCATCACAGATATAAAAAGGACTCTCCTTCGGGAACCGCGTTATTTCTGGCTCAACAAACATCTAAAAAAGCGCAAATTGTATCCTTAAGAGAGGGCAACATTTTCGGAGAGCACATTTGCGACTTCGTCGGAGAGAATGAAATGCTATCCCTTACTCATCGGGTATTTAATCGAGAAGTATTTGCGTACGGGGCTATAAAATGCGCGAAGTGGATTGTTAAAAAGGAGCCCAAATTATATTCCATGCAAGATTATCTAGAGGCCGCAATCCATGAGCAGAACTGAAGAAATTTGTAGAAGACTGTACACGTCGATAAAAAAACCTCAAACCGAGTTAAATTATGGTTCAGATTATATGTTTTTAGTGGCCGTTGTCTTGTCCGCCCAAACAACGGATGTTCAAGTGAATAAAGTTACATCGGAGCTGTTTAAAAAATATAAAACAGTGGACGATATTTTAAATCTGGGATTGGAACAATTAACACAAAAAATTCGCTCCATCGGCCTATACAAAAACAAAGCAAAACATATAATAGAGTTAAGCAAAATACTAAAGTTAAAATTCAATTCCAGAGTCCCTAATTCCAGAGAAACTCTCGAAGCCCTCCCCGGAGTCGGTCGTAAAACAGCCAACGTCGTTATGAATACACTATTTAACATGCCAACAATAGCAGTGGATACCCACGTGTTTCGTATAGCCCGAAGACTTGGACTTTCCTCCGGTAACACTCCTTTAAAAGTAGAAATGGACCTGGAAAAAAACATACCGACTTTTTATAAAAAAAACATCAGCAACCTGCTTGTCCTTCATGGCAGATATATCTGTAAAGCTAAAAAACCAGATTGCTCCCAATGTGTTTTAACTGACCTATGTGAATTCGTTCCCTAGAGATCGTTGCAAAGCATCTTACTTCACATAAGCATTCAGATTGCAAACCTGTTTTGGGAAAAAATTATAGTGGCGGGAGTGACGGGACTCGAACCCGCGACCTTCGGCGTGACAAGCCGGCACTCTAACCAACTGAGCTACACCCCCTATTACCCGTCATCACAGAGGCGAGATTAGAAAAAATATCAGAATGTGTCAATAGATTATAATGCAAGCGCTAAGCGCCATTTCGATTGGACAATTGACGTTCGCTACTTTATAGTGATGGCTTAGTAAGATTATTGCAAATTTACAATGATTCTTCTCTGAGAAATGGGTTATGTATAGAAAAATTTTATACTTATTATTGATTGCCCTCACTTTTACATCCTGTGAATACAGAAAAGATCCATTAATCCGGAAGCAAGCAAAGAAAAATATCAAATCCATCTATATTGGACGAATAGGGAATGTCCCCAACACTATAAAATTGGTAAAATCACTTGATGCAAACGCGGTGGTTATTGACGTCAAAGATGATCTTGGGGTAGTCCCGTGCGACATGGATGTGCCGACGGTCAAAAAATCCACCCAATGTATGAGCGATATCTCCCAAAAAATAAAAGAACTCAAAAAAAACGGAATATACGCCATTGCCAGGATAGTTGCTTTCAAAGATTTTGTTCGAACAGATTTGTGTATAAGATCCAACGATGGATCGATCTATGTGGACAAAGAAAAAACTCAATGGTTAAATCCCTATAATCCAGAAGTTTGGAAATATCTTATAAAAATATCAGAAGAATCTGTAAAAATAGGATTTGATGAAATACAGTTTGATTACATAAGATTTTCTGCATATTTAAAAGACGATATCAATTATAGGGGAACTGACACTAGATCTAGACGTGACATAATACTTCAATTTTTAAAGCTCGCTTGTAATGTCATAAACAAAATGGGAGCGGCTGTTTCCGTAGATGTATTCGGATGTATAGTGGATGGCGCCACCAATACTTCCGTATTAAAAAGCTCTTCTAACCTAGGACAAGATTATACTGAGCTAGCTACAATAGTTGATTACATATGCCCAATGATATATCCATCACATTTTCCGGAGGGATCTATGGGGATAGATCATCCTGATTTATATCCATATGAAATAGTACACAGATTCGTTGCTTTGTCGGATAAAATGCTAAAATCGATACCTAATAAAAAGGCCATTGTACGTCCTTATTTGCAAGCTTTTACCGCGAAATGGCTCAAGATACATCAAAAATATGGGAAACGACAAGTGGAAGAACAAATAAAAGCCGTCACAGATGCCGGATTATCTCATTATGGACTATTTGATTTCTCTTCTAGATATAGTTTTTCGCATTAGACATTTTAGAAAAAATTTAATTGAATTTTTCTCAACACATAAAATGCCAATCGGCTGTACATCTGCTTATTGTGTGTATATAATTATGTCGGAGGAAAAATGTCAACTAGTACTATATATATGGATTATCAGGCAACAACTCCGTGTGATAAAAGAGTTCTTGATGAAATGTTGCCGTATTTTTGTGAAGACTTCGGTAACCCGCATTCCGCAAGTCACGTTATGGGGTTAAGAGCGCAAGACGCTGTAGAAAATGCTCGAAATCAGATTGCTCGTCTTGTGGGAGCCGTCGATCCCAAAGAGATTGTCTTTACATCCGGAGCGACCGAGTCCAACAATCTGGCAATACAAGGAGTTGCTCGTTCTTACAAAGAAAAAGGCAATCGAATAATTACGAGCGTCATTGAACATAAGTGCATTTTGGAAGCTTGTCGAGCAATGGGACGCGAAGGCTTCGAAATAATAGAGATTCCTATTCTTAAGAACGGATTAATCGACTTGCAGGCTTTGGAAGAAGCCGTAAATGATCAAACTATTTTAGTTTCAATTATGACCGTAAATAATGAAATCGGTACAATCCAACCGATCAATGAAATCAGCGAGATTTGCAGAAAAAAAGACGTGTTATTTCACACGGATGCAGCTCAGGCGATCGGAAAAATAAAAGTGGATGCCTCCAAAGTAGATTTGATGAGCATTTCTGGGCATAAAATTTATGGTCCCAAAGGCATAGGAGCTTTATACGTTCGTCTCAGACCACGATTAAAATTATTTCCAATATTTTTCGGAGGAGGACAGGAACGTAGGATTAGATCCGGCACACTACCCTC
The DNA here is from genome assembly GCA_031274295.1 of Holosporaceae bacterium. GTDB lineage: Bacteria > Pseudomonadota > Alphaproteobacteria > UBA3830 > UBA3830 > JAIRMQ01. The sequence goes on along the minus strand of JAISQI010000058.1, from coordinate 17,072 downwards.
CCCTCTCTGTGTTGGCCTAGGAAAAGCGTGTGAACTTGCGCAACAAAACATGCATTCGGAAAGTATCAAATTGGCGGAATTTAAAGATTACTTTATAAAAAAGATCTTTGATAATCTGAGTAAAGTCTACCTAAATGGAGACGCTAAACAAAGTATTCCAGGATGCGTAAATATTAGCTTTGGCGGAGTCGAAGGTGAAGGAATAATGCTTGGTATGCCTGATATTTGTATTTCCTCTGGATCGGCATGCACATCCGATTCTCTTGAACCTTCCTATGTTCTAGAAGCTCTCGCGGTTAATGAAGACTTGGCCCATTCGTCTTTACGTATAGGATTTGGACGTTTCACGACATTTGACGAAGTAGAGTATGTATCTTCGAGAATTATAGAAACTGTTAACAGATTGCGGGAAATGAGCCCGATTTGGAAAGGATAGGAAATTATGAAATATTCAAAGGAAGTAATGGATCGCTACAATAATCCACAAAATATTGGCAGCCTAGATGATAGTGATAAAAATGTTGGAACGTCAGTTGTCGGCGCTCCAAGCTGCGGTGACGTAATCAAGTTTCAAATAAAAGTTGATGAAAATGGAAAAATATCCGAAGCCAAATTCAAAACTTTCGGATGTGGAGCAGCCATCGCCTCAAGTGCATTGATAACAGAATGGGTTAAAGGCAAAAGTCTGGAAGAGGCGAAAAATATAAAAAACAAGGATGTTGCCCAGTATTTATCGTTGCCTCCCATAAAAGTTCACTGCTCTATTCTCGCGGAAGAAGCTGTAAGTAAAGCCATAAACGACTACTTAACTAAAAACCAATCTAAAACTGAATAGAATAAAAAATTATAATTGTGAGGTACTAAAATGGAAAAGAAAATTATAAATATTACGGCTAATGCCCTTGATTTTATAAAAAAAGCGGTCGCCCATGAAAAATGTTTAGGCGTCCGCATAAATATAGTTCCCGGTGGATGTCAGGGAGCTGTTTATGAATTAAATTTCGTGAAGGAGATTGATCCGAGTGATCTTCTTATTCAAGAAGATGGTGTGGACATCTATATTGCGTCTCAGGCGGTGATTTTTGTGTCTGATATGACAATGGACTATGTCACTGGTCCAATGGGGGGGAGTATTGTCTTTGAAAATCCAAACGCCAAGGCGAAATGCGGATGTGGAAAGTCGTTTTGTTTTTCTGAATCGGATACATCCTGTAATACAGGATGCTGCTCCTAAAATATCATGGTGAATTTTTTTAGTGTGCTAGAAATTCCAGTCGGATATAAAATAGACCAAAAGACTTTGCTGAAAAATTATTTGAAAAAGCAATCTTTGGTTCATCCGGATATCGAGGAATCTCGATCAAATGAGTCCGTTTATTTGAATATTGCCTACAACACGCTTTTAAATCCTGTAAATAGGGCTATGCACCTACTAGAAATTCACAAAAGAAATGTTGATGCAATAGCTCCAGAATTCATTTCCGAAGCGTTTAATCTGCGAGAAAAGTATGATTCTCTTCAATCGTCCGAAGATAAAAACAAATTTCAGAATAAGTTATCAGAGCGAATTTCGGAATTAACGTCGATGTTATATGATTTAGAAGGTGATTTGGACGAGTTCCAAAAATACTTTAGCCTCTTGAAATTTATCAGTTCTTTTTTGCAAAAAGTAAGGTCCGATGTTTACAGTGGGAATTGATCTTGGAACGACAGCATCCGTCGTTTCATACATTAAAGATGAAAAACCAGTGACCGTTAAAATCAACGGAATGATCACAACACCCTCCGTTGTTAATTACTCCGAAAATACTGCCACAGTTGGACGAGAAGCCATCTACAAAGCGGATTGCGGACATTCTGTGTTTTCAGTAAAACGTTCCATGGGGACTGAAAATAAATTCTTTGGAAAAAGTTCGGTAGAGATTTCTGCGGATATTCTTTCTTACCTAAAAAAGAATGCGGAACTTTACATTGGGAAAAAAATTGATGCAGCTGTGATAACGGTACCAGCTCATTTTTCCGATTTACAAAGAATGGCCACTAAATTGGCCTCGTCCGTTGCGAATATAAAAGTTCTGCGCCTGATCAATGAACCGACGGCCGCCGCTATTGCCTTCGGATTAGACAAAAAAAGTAGCGGCGTATTCGCCGTGTATGATTTCGGAGGCGGCACTTTTGATTTTTCTGTTCTACGATTGACAGATGGAATCTTTCAGGTTTTAGCAACCGGAGGAGATAACTATCTTGGCGGAGATGACTTAGATAACGCCATACTCGACTATAATCTCAGAATCTCTGGATTGAACTCTCAACGACTTGATGAAAAAGCAAAAATTTTCGGAAAATTAACAGCGAAATTGCTAAAAGAGCAGCTAGGCGATCTGCCGGAAATCAGAAAAAACTATATTCATAACAATAAAAACTACGAATTCCGGCTGTCAAAAGATGTTCTTCAGGAAATTTCACACGATTTTTTACAAAAAAGTCTAAAAATATCAGATCAGGTTTTATTGGACTCTAACATAAACATCGCAGAACTTGATGGCATAGTAATGGTCGGAGGTATGACCAAATTACCCCTAATAAAAAAAGAAGTGCGAAAGCATTTCCAAGTTGCAATTTTCGACGATATAAATCCAGAAGAGGTAGTTGCGCTTGGAGCTGCCATTTACGCCGATTCCATCTCTCGAAAAAATAATAATATGCTATTGATCGACGTCGTGCCGCTAACTTTAGGCATAGAAACCTTCGGCGGTGGAGTGGATAAAATTATTTACAGAAATACTCCCGTTCCAATCATGGAAAAACGAGAATATACCACATATTGCGATGGCCAGACGGGAATAAAATTCCATATAGTCCAGGGAGAACGGCCCATTGCAAGCGAGTGCAGATCCATTGCAAATTTTGAATTAACTAAAATTCCCCCCATGCCTGCCGGACTACCCAGAGTAATCGTTGAATTTGCTGTAGATGTAAATGGATTGCTCAACATAAAGGCTCGGGAGAAAAAAACTCAAATGGAACAGAAAATAGTTGTCGATCCATCTTCCGGATTATCCAACGAGGAAATGAGAGCTATTTTGCAAAAGGCCCTGATTCACAAAAAAGAGGATTCCATCGTGGAAAGAAATATTATCGTCTCCGTCGAATCAGAAAGAATGATAACGTTTTGGGAGTCTATAATTAATGAAATTCCTCAAGACTCTCGAAAAATCGCAAAAAATGAAATACGCCATCTTAAAAACGCGTTGAAAAACAAACAATATTCGGATGTCGTAGTTTATAAAAATAAACTGGAAGCCATATTCGGTCCCTTTTTGGATGACATAATTAGCTCGCGTCTAGGTGGAAAAATTATCAATGAAATAAAGGTATCATAACCTCAAAAATCTATGACAATGTCCGGTCGGAAAATATAGAAGGAGACCTTTAACTTTCCAAATAACATGCTTTTTTAAAAAACAAAACTAGATACGTTGAATAAAAAATTGTACTGTGTACGTTGCGCGGGTCAATAAATGATTTAATTATCTGGGTTTTTAGCAATTGGGAAAGCAAATATACTAATATGAAGTGTGTAGTTGGTATGTCGGGTGGAGTGGACAGTTCAACTTCTGCCGCTATTATGAAAGAGCGGGGATTTGAAGTTGTCGGGTGTACTTTTAAGATGTTTGAGTCGGAAAAATCGAAAGCGGCCATAGATAATGCCCAAAAGGTAGCAGACTTTTTAAAAATAGATCATAAAGTCGTAGATTGCGTGGCGGAATTTAAAAAATCCGTAATAGATTATTTCGTTGAATCCTATGAAAATGGGTTTACTCCCAATCCGTGCGTTATGTGCAATAAATTTGTGAAGTTTAAATATCTAGATGATTTTCGCCGAAAATATAAGGCGGATATCTTGGTAACGGGACATTACGTTCAGCTTAAAAAAACTGAAACTCGTGTAGAGTTGTTCCAAGCAGAAGAATCAAAAAAAGATCAAAGTTATTTTCTTTACGGAGTAGATCGAGAAATTTTAAAAATTGCCGAATTTCCTTTGGGAGGACATCCGAAAAGTCATACTCGAGAACTTGCTCGTAAATTTGGTATCCACGTGGCGGAACAATCTGAAAGCCAAGATATTTGTTTTCTTTTAAACAACGATTATGTAAATTTTATAAAACAATATTCATCGAAATCTTATGTCGGCGGAGACATAGTTGATCCGTCCGGAAAGGCTATTGGGAAACACCCGGGAACTATTAACTACACCATAGGCCAGCGTAAGGGCCTTGGTCTTTCCGGAGGTCCGTTTTTCGTATGCGGCATAGACACAGCAAAAAATAGAGTAATTGCATCAGATAAAAACGATGTGATGGCAACCAGAATCTTTTTGAAAGATACCAAATTTTTAAACGAAGAATATTTAGGCCCCTGTGAAGTAAAAATAAGATCCATAAACAAAAAGAATCCGGCGACCATTGTGAAAAATGCAGATGGGTATCATGTGGAATTACACAGACCAGAATACGGAGTGGCCAGTGGACAACATTGTGTTTTTTATCAGGATAATATGCTGCTGGGCGGCGGAGTAATTCATCGCGCAATCGTAGCGTAATAACCTGTAACATCGAACAATGTCTGAGCATTACCTACTATCCAAAGCATTTGTTGTATTTTTAATTGATAAGCAGAGAATTATATAAGATACTTACCCTTAATAAATTATAGGAACAGCCGTCATGTCTGGACACTCGCAGTTTAAAAACATCATGTACAGGAAAGGAGCTCAGGATGCCAGAAGGGCTAAGGTCTTTTCCAAAATATCCAGAGAAATAACAGTAGCCGTTAAAGAAGGAGGAATTGATCCGGAAAGCAACACACGGTTAAGATCCGCACTGTTAAGCGCGAGATCTGAAAATATGCCCAAGGATAACGTTGACCGCGCCATTAAAAAAGCAGTCGGAGGAGACGCTGGAATAGAGTATCAAAATGTGAGATATGAAGGATACGGTCCCGGCGGAGTCGCAATCATTGTCGAAGGGTTGACTGACAATAAAAATCGTACCGCTCCGGAAATAAGATCCGCTTTTACGAAATTCGGAGGAAGTCTTGGCGAAGCTAACAGCGTAAGTTTTCAATTTGATCACGTAGGATACATTTCATATGATAAAAAAACTGCATCCGAAGACGAAATGTTTGAATCCGCAATCGAAGCCGGAGCCAACGATCTAACATGCGACGAAATTTTTGAAATTATCTGCTCTGTTGAACAATTATCCTCCGTAAGGGATAAATTAACGGAAAAATTTGGAGATCCGTTGGAAGCAAAAGTCACGTGGCTCCCTCAAAACACCATATCCGTTAGCGAAAACGATGCAAAAACGCTGTTCAAACTGATTGAAGTTCTGGAAGATAACGACGATGTTCAATCGGTAATAACAAACTATGAAATACCAGAAGAACTCACATTATGAGCAATACCTCGGGATCATACAATAATAAATATTCTCGGTAGTTATCTTGGCGAAAAAAGGAATAAAATGAAACAAGTTATATTTTTTGCATTTGCTGTCATACAGAGCGTATGGAGCATGAATAGTAATAAGGATCCATATGAGGGTTGCAACATGGCTTTTAAAAAGAATGAATTTTTTAGAGCCATTGAGAAAAATGATTTTGATACCATCAAACATTTTATGGGACGTTCTGATTTCGACATTAATGTAAGACATTATAGTACAGGCTATACCGGGCTTATGCGATCCTTTGCACTCAATTCCAATAATGATGATATTCTAAATGCGTTTTTAGCGGATGTAAGGGTTGATATAACGGCAGTTGGATTCGACGGGAGAAATGCATTAATATTAGCATTTTTATACGGAATGTATCCTCTAGTTGAGCGCTTCATACAAAGTGGAAGATTCGACCTAAATCACAGAGAGTGTTGTGGTAATAGAGATTCTATATTTGACTATGCGTTTCATGCTGCCGTTCATAGCAACCAAAGTAAAAACACCCAAAAAATACTTTCGATAGCTGTTATGCTACTCAACCATAATGATTTCAAAAAATTCCCCATTAAGTCTGAAGACAATTATCCTGTGCCTGGAAAAGCTGATTACTTCTACTCAGCCTGCGAAAATGGCAATGTAAATTTTCTACGAATCCTGATGAATCATCCGGACTTCGATGTTAGCTTGCTTGGAGTTAATGCTTTGCGTCGGGCATGTGAATGTGATGTCAGTGTGCCGAATGATAATGCAGAAGTTGTGAAATTGTTATTGTCTGATGAAAGGATTTCCATCAATGAGAAGAAAAATCATCCGATAATCTACGCTTGTTATTGTGGTAAGCCGGAGATAGTAAAGCTTCTAGCAGCAGATCCGAGATGTGATTTAAACGTCGCAGACGAATATCATAACGATGAATCATTTGGCGACGGAGTATTCGTTAGCGCATGCCGGTGCAGGAGTGAACCGGAACGAGTAACGGAATTAATCTCCGTTTTGTTGAAAAATCCTAGAATAGATGTGAATCTATTCGGCGATCAGACTAATTTTGCCGGAGCAGTTTGCGTAGCAGCAAGACGTGGAATAGCTTCCCTGCTAAAATTACTTATGTCTGATGACCGTTTGAATATAAGCACAGCAAAACAACCTAACAGTTGGAGAACCCTTTCCACTCCAATCGTTGAGGCAATTGAACGTGGTCATTGGGAGTGTGCACATATACTGTTAGACGATCCAAGATGTGATTTCCATGAACATTGCGCCTCCGGTCTGGAAGCAGTTGCCGCAACCTGTAGAGCAATATGTGAAAAAGAACGGTGTGACAGAAAGCCGGAAGCAGAATGTTTGAGACTATTTAAGCGGTTGATTTCAGACGAAAGATTTAATATTGAACGAGTAGATTATTGGAAAAGGCAAGTAGTATCAGATTATCTTGCCAGGATAGGTAATTATCTTCCGTAACTTGCGTAACAATTATAAATTTTGAGGTTTCTATTTCCTTGAGTAAGGCTTTATATTTTTTCTGGTATTCTAATGGTGCCGGACGTCGGAATCGAACCAACGACCTACTGATTACAAATCAGTTGCTCTACCAGCTGAGCTAGTCCGGCCTAGAATAGAAGCAAAGATAACAAAAAAAAAACCAAGCGCAAAGTAAAAAGCGCTCCGCCGGGAATTAAGAAACTCTTTCACCACAACGATAATTATCTCCGGGAAGATTTTCTAACTCCGGTGAAAATAGTCAACCTATTGTTACTTATTTCTGATGTGGCATTGTATATAAGGGGCATATTATTATCGCCATGACCGAATAGATCTGTCATAAAAACCGGAACATCAAGCGTTTTAGCAAATTCCCGCAGATATTTATGTAATTTTCGCTGATTGGAATTATGGAAATAGCCGAATATTACAGCTTTTATGTTGGACAGTTTGTTAGATTCTTTAAGGTGGTATAACGAACGATAGATTCTTTCGGGAGTTACGTTGGTATCTTCCAAAAAAATAATCTTATTTTTAGTTTCTATTTCCCAGCAGGTTTTAAGGCTCGTTTCTATGATGGAAAGATTTCCGCCCGTTAGTTGTCCGACAATGAGTTTTGACGTCTCCGCCCGCTTGTTTAAAGGAAGCATTTTATTTATATCGTATTTTTCTATTTTATTTTCCAGAATATCCAGAAGAGTTCGGAAAGTTTCATTTGCATAGCTACGATCCAATAAACGCGCTAGCGTATGAGAATGTATCACTTTCCAGTTTTTCCATTTCTGTGAAATGAATAAATTAAGACTTGTTATATCACTGAACCCTACTATCGTTTTGTTTTCTCCCGGGATAGGAAGTTTATTCAAATAATCAATCAGCATGGCTGCGCCGTAACCTCCGCGTATTGCCCAAATAATTTTGTGATCCGAATTAATGGCCTCCATGAGTTTTTTTGATTTATTCGTGTCGGAGACCATTTCTCCCATAAGATTCTTGTCTATTAAGACATTGGCCGGAATATTAATATTATATTTATTCGCCAATACTTTCATGCGAGCTATATCCTGCATAGAAAGACCGCTGGAAGGAGCAATAACCGCTAGATCGAGCGCTGCTATTCTTCGACAGAGATTTTCGTCGACGTCTTCCATAATGTTCTGCAAAGAAACTTTTGAATTATCGGCACATCCTGTGCAAATGAGGCTCAAAATTAGAAGCATATACATCAAAACAACCCCTCATGTTTGATGTAAAATGTATAGTAGCTGGTTTTTAAAAACAAGCTCATTACGACATGTTACTGGAGAATCTCGATAATATGTTCTTTCTAGACATGCAATTGTAATTTAATTAAACTAACGCTGCTTCGGAGGGGATTTTGAAAATAATTATATGTTCCGGGGGAACAGGAGGACATATGTTTCCGGCATGCGTATTGTTTAAAGCAATGCGACAAAGGGGATACGACACGTCAATCATAACCGACGTACGCGGAAATGCTTTCTGTGAAGATATTTCCGAAAAGATTGTTCTCGATACCATCAGATTCTCATATAAGAATTTAATAAAAATAGGGTATTATTCGGCGTTAGCATTTGTAAGGTTTGTAAAATTTTGGTTTAAAAAACGTCCCGACGTTATCATCGGATTTGGAGGAATTTTCACTGTTATTCCGTTGCTGGTATCAAAATTTTTGGGGTCCAAAGTCGTTATTTACGAACAAAATTCCGTTGTTGGAAAAGCAAATAAATTTCTAAAAAAATTGGCCAATCTAAGGCTGGCTTCTTTTGATTTGGACGGAAGTTGGACCAGAGTTCCCGCCCCTGTTCGCAGTGAATTTATAAAAAATGTTCCCTATAAATGCGATGGCGTTATAAAAATTCTAGTCATTGGCGGTAGTCAAGGAGCGGCGTCTTTTTCCAAACTAATACCCCAGGCTATCGAAGTACTCAGTCCGGAAGATAGGAAAAATATAGAAATAGTACAACAGGTAGGTCATGAAAGCATCGATGAGCTATCGCGAATTTATAAGAACTTCGGAGTAAAGGCTACTTTAAAAAACTTCCTACACAATGTCGCAGAAATTATGCTTGACTCTCAGTTGGTAATTTGTAGATCCGGAGCGTCTACTTTGTCGGAATTGTTCGCCACAGGACGCCCGGCCATTCTAATTCCATATCCAAGTTCGTCCGATAATCATCAATTCCACAATGCAATGTATTGTAAAAACAAAAAAGCCGCTTGGATTTTGGAAGAAAAAGATGGAATTTCCAAACAATTAGGAAAAACTCTCCAGCAAATTTTACAGAATAGGGAATTGCTAAAAACTGCATCATTTCATATGATGGATAGCTCTGTCAGTAATGCCACAGACAATTTTATGAGATTAGTTGAGCTCATTTAAAATATTTAGGAGATGATATAATGACGAAGTTTCCATTAAGTACCAGCGTTATTCACTTTGTTGGTATTGGTGGAATAGGAATGAGTGGAATCGCCGATATTCTCGTTAATCTCGGATATAAAGTCAGCGGAAGCGACGTAAAAGAAAGTTCCACGATTGTAAAGTTGGCTCGAAAAGGAGTAAATATAAAAATAGGACACTTCGCTGAAAATGTTCATAAAAAATCTGTAGTCGTCGTGTCCTCCGCCATAGCAAAAGATAATCCTGAAATTTTAGAGGCAAGAAAATTGGGAATTCCGGTAATAAAAAGAGCTGAAATGTTGTCTGAGCTAATGAAAATGAAAATGTCCATAGCAGTTTCCGGAACTCATGGAAAAACAACAACCACTTCGTTAATTGCCGCCATTTTGGATCAGGCAAGTCTCGACCCAACGGTAATAAACGGCGGATTGATAAATGCATACAATAGTAATGCGCGTTTGGGATCTGGTGACTGGATAGTTGTGGAAGCAGACGAGTCAGACGGATCATTTACAAAACTCATGTCTACAATTGCTGTGGTTACTAATATCGATTTCGACCATGTTGATAATTTTAAAAATTTCACCGAGTTAGCCGATCTATTCGTAACATTTATAGAAAATATTCCATTCTATGGAGCTGCCGTTTTGTGCGTCGATCATCCTGAAGTGGAAAAAATAGCTAGAAAAATAGTAGATCGAAGGATAATTACCTACGGATTATCTCCCCTAAAAGCCGATGTTTCCTGCGAAAATATAACTCTATCTCCGCACGCTGCAGAGTTCGACGTTGTATTTTCAAAAGATGTCCTAAAAAGATACAAACTTAGCAACGACAGATGGAATAATTTCACTTTGAATATGTTAGGATCACATAATATTCAAAACGCCCTTGCAGCAATTTCCGTTGGATTGGAGTTATCCATATCCGAAGAGGATATACGAGTTGCTTTTGGTTCATTTATGGGAGTAAAGAGAAGATTTACAACGGTTGCAGACATTAACGGTATAAAAATAATAGACGATTATGCTCATCACCCGGTTGAAATTGAGGCAGTTTTCAAAGCCGCAAGAAATGCGTGCCCTGGAAAAATATTTGCCGTTATCCAGCCGCACAGACACACGCGACTGCGTAATTTTCTTCAGGATTTTGCTAAAGTTTTAGAGCTAAGCGACCACGTTTTCGTCACGCCTATTTATTCTGCCGGAGAAAAAAATAACGGAGTGGACCACTTTTCTCTTCTAAATCTCCTGAATGAAAACAGAATAGTAGAAGCCGATTTTGTACAAAATCTAGCAACACTAAAGGAAAAAATTCATAATAAAATGCAATCCGGAGACTTTATTGTCTTTTTAGGAGCCGGCGACATAACTCAATGGGCTTATATGTTGGCCGACGAATTCCCCAAGCGAATGAAAGAAGATAATGTCTCTAATCGATAAGCTTCCTCAGGTCAATGGTACATTACGAGAAAATGTCGACATAGGAAAAAAGTCCTTCTTTGGAACAACAGGAATTGCAGAAGTTTTATTTATTCCGAAAAATACGGACGATTTGGCTGCCTTTTTGAGCAACATATCGGAAAATGTGCCCGTAACAATTCTGGGATCTATGTCAAACGTTTTAGTTCGCTCCGGAGGAATCAAAGGAGTTGTCATAATTCTCAGTGATTGGTTTAGTAGAATTTTTGTCGAAAACGACGTAATAGAAGTGGGCGCAGCTGTCAAGTGTATCAAATTATCCGCCGCCGCTATGAATAACGAACTGGGAGGATTTGAATTCTTAATCGGAATCCCTGGAACAATCGGAGGAGCAATTAAAATGAACGCCGGATGTTATGGTTCTGAAATTTCAGATCTATTAGTTGAGTATGAAGGAATTAATTTTTCTGGAAATATAAAATGGTTCAGATCCCAAGACACCGAATTCGATTATAGGACTTCCAAAATTCCAGACGATATAATTATAACACGCGCCTGGTTTCGAGGGACAGAAAATGTAAACTATTCGATTTCAAAGAAAATAAATGAAATTATTATCAAACGTAAAGATACCCAGCCGCTGGACCAAAAATCATGTGGCTCTACGTTTAAAAACCCTGACGGCCAAAAGGCCTGGGAGTTGATAGAAGCAGCTGGATGTAGGGGCATGAAGCTGAGGGGAGCAAAAGTTTCTGAAAAACACTGTAATTTCATAGTTAATGAAGGCGATGCAACGGCGGATGATATTGAAAATCTAGGAGAATTAGTCGCTAAAAAAGTTTTCGAAACTTCAGGGATTAATTTGGAATGGGAAATTTTACGTTTGGGAAGCAAGCAACATAAGGAGTAGTAAAACACAGTGCCGCGGTATTTAATTTCTGTTTTCAAAAGTAATTTATTTTTATTTGTAATACTTGCTGGTACAGTTTTCGGAAGTATTTATTTCCATCTTGACAGGATTGCGAAATTTAGGAGCACTGAATTTTGCATAAAAAAAATTGAATTCGACGGCAATGAAAAGGTTCCGGATGTGCTTCTTTTGAAAACATCAGGGCTAAGATATAAAAGCAACATATTTGCACCATCAATATATGATGTGAAAAGAAAATTGGAAAATGTTGCCTGGATAAAATCCGCCATTGTTCAGAGAAAACTGCCAGATACAATCTATATCAGGGTTTCTGAACGAATTCCGATAGCTATTTTACAGTCAAAATATAAGTTGTACCTAATCGATTCGGATGGCAAGATTCTTGAAAATGATGGTATTGGAAATTTTAGTAATCTCCCCATTGTAATAGGAAAAGGAGCAGAAAAAGAGGCTGATAAATTTTTTCATTGTCTCAATCAATTTCCGAAAATTCGCAGACAATTAGTGTTTGCTCTAATGATCGGAAAACGGCGTTGGAATATAAAAATCAATAGAGGAATTACGATAAAACTTCCGGAAAGGGGAATCATGCAGGCATTGGGAATTTTAGAAGAAATTTCAGATGGAAATGGATTTTTCAACGATGATATATCCGTAATAGATCTCCGAATGCTAGATCGCGTTGTCATTACAAAACAAAAACAAGAAAAAAGTAAGATAAAATGAAAGTCGGCAATATAATTACCGTTTTAGACATTGGCAGCACTAAAGTATGTTGCTGTATCGCGAATATCTTTGACAGTGGAAAATTTGAGATTATTGGCATCGGGTATTGCATCTGTTCGGGAGTTAAATCTGGCATAATAATTGATACAAAATCAGTCGAAAAATCCATCGCAAAAGCTGTTGAAAATGCTGAAAAAATGGCTGATTTTAGAATAAAGTCGGTGCATGTTAGTATCTCCGGAAAGAGCGTCGAATCTAAAATCGTAAATATGAGTCTAAAAGTCGGCGGACGCATTATCAAAAATGAAGACATATTTAATCTGTTCGATTATTATAATCAAGAGGATAGCGACCACGTTGTTATCCACTCCATCCCCATAAGTTACACGGTAGATTCTCTAAACGGAATTAAAGATCCTGTGGGAATGATTGCTAATAACGTAAACGCTAGCATAAATCTGGTGACCGCACCCAAAGTTCAGCTAAATAATCTGTTGGTATGTTTAGCACGTTGCCACCTTGATCCAATCAACATTATTTCATCGATCTATGCTTCAGGATTGTGCGTAATTGATGAAGAAGATGCGCAGAGCAGCCAAATAGCAATAGATCTAGGTGGCGGAACTACGTCAATTGGTTTTTTTTATAATGGTATATTTAGTGGAATGGAGGTTATTCCACTCGGCGGTAAAAATATAACAGATGACATAGCCTACGGACTAAACATATCAGTCGCTAACGCAGAAAGATTAAAAACTTTGCATGGAGCAGCATTTGTCTCTATTTATGATGAAAGTGAAATCGTTTTCGCTCCGATTATAGAAGACGATGGCATGGTAAACCTTCAACAAGTTCCTAAGAGTGCCATAAATCAAATAATTAATCCCAGAGTCGAAGAAATCTTGCGCATGGTAAAAAAAAGAATAGAAAAATCCTCGTTTACTGATAATTTTTCCCACAATGTTACCATAACCGGAGGCGGAAGCATGTTAACCGGAATCAGGGACTTCGCCAGCTGGACGATAAATAAAAGAATAAGGATAAAAAAGATGGAAGATTTCATCGATGGATCCCCTGTCCCGATAAATAATGATTTTTCTGTTGCTATTGGAATGATAAAATTTGCCCAAATGAGCAATAACTGTCTAATAAAAACAAAAAATTCAACACGCAATAGTGAAAAATCCGGATTTCTCAAAAAAACTCTAGCTTGGATTGAAAATAACTTGTAAATTGAGTGCCGTTACTGTAGCATAGCCAACAGAGCTTTGTAGGGGAAATATATGGCGACAACAGATGATACAGTGGTTGAAACTCCAGAAAATAAGGGAATGCAAGGTGATTTCTTTGACTCGGGCGCTTCAATAGAATGTGATTATTTGAAACCAAAAATAACTGTCTTTGGAGTCGGTGGAGCCGGGGGCAATGCTGTTAACAATATGATCAGATCAAACTTAGAAGGTGTCGATTTTATTGTTGCCAATACTGACTCACAAGCCTTATTGCAGTCGTTGTGCGATAGACGTATACAGCTTGGCTTTGAGATTACCGGTGGTTTAGGCGCCGGTGCAAGGCCAGATGTTGGTAGAGCCGCTGCGGAAGAAGTAGTCGAGGATATTATTTCTTATGTAAAAAACAGTAACATGGTCTTCATCACAGCGGGTATGGGCGGCGGCACTGGAACAGGAGCTGCTCCTGTCATTGCAAGGATTGCAAAGGAACATGGTGTACTTACCATAGGGGTTATAACCAAGCCTTTTCATTTCGAAGGTACGACAAGAATGCGCATAGCTGAAAAAGGAATAGACGAATTGCAGCAATATGTCGATACATTGATTGTGATTCCGAATCAAAACTTATTTAGAGTCGCTAATGAAAAAACGACGTTTGCCGATGCTTTTAAAATGGCAGATGATGTCTTGCGCTCTGGCGTTCAAGGAGTTACTGACCTAATGGTAATGCCAGGACTCATAAATCTCGACTTTGCCGATATCAAAACTGTCATGAGTGAAATGGGCAAAGCCATGATGGGAACTGGAGATGCAGAAGGAGAAAGAAGAGCTATAGAAGCGGCAGAAGCGGCTATTTCCAATCCATTGCTAGACGATGTATCCATGAAAGGAGCTCGCGGAATCCTCATTAATATTACAGGCGGATACGACATGACGCTGTATGAGGTAGATGAAGCTGCTAACAGAATTAGAGAGGAAGTAGATCCGGAAGCAAATATAATATTTGGATCAACATTTAACGAAAAAATGAACGGTCGTATGAGAGTTTCAGTTGTTGCTACGGGTATCGATGCCGCCGCAGTCAAACAAAAGAAACAGGCATATGAGGAAATGGCAGCTACGCGTACTTTGCAAAGCGAATTTGCCGAACAAACTACTGCCGTTACGGAAGACAATGGAGTAAATTCTGAAGAAAAAACTACTCCGGTCTTTGGAGTTATAAAAAATAATTCCATTGAAAACTCTCAAGTTAATCAACCAAAAAAGAAGGCGCCTTCGTTATTCGAACGTCTAACTGGAATGAGAAGATCATTTAGTGCAGAAAAGAAAGAAGAATTTATTGTGCAACAGCCAAAACCTCAGGTGAGAACACAGGAAGAGGATCTGGAGATTCCAGCGTTTCTTCGTAAAAACACGTAAATTGAGTTTTCCCCAGTAGGGTATTATTGTTTTTAGGGGTGTAGCTCAATTAGGTTAGAGTGGCGGTCTCCAAAACCGCAGGTTGTGGGTTCGATTCCCTCCGCCCCTGCCAATTAATGAGAAAGGATTTTATTTATGATCAGTCCAGCTGAATTTGTAAGCCAAATAAGACGAGAACTACAGAGGGTTACATGGCCTACTCAAAAAGAGACGATGGGTATGACTGCCGCCGTTGTTATTATGGTTATCTGTGCGATGATATACTTTTTTGTATCCGACAGTATAATATATTTTTGCCTACGTAAAATTCTTGGTATTTAGGAGCCTTTATCCATGAAATGGTATGTGGTTAATGTATATTCCGGGTTTGAGCAGAAAGTGCTTGAATTAATATCCGACCAAGCTAAAAGGAATGATCTTACCTCTATGTTTGGAGAAATTTTGATTCCAACAGAAGAAGTTATTGAAATTAAAAAGGGAGAAAAAGTCAAATCCACTAAAAAATTTTTTCCCGGGTATATTTTGGTTCAGATGGTGCTTACGGACGAAACTTGGCATCTTGTGAAATCCATCCCTAAAGTTTCGGGATTTTTGGGGGCAAAGGGCAAGCCCTTACCGATTTCATCTTCGGAAGTTGATAGAATTGTTAAAAAAGTCGAAGATAGCGCAAACAGCTCGCATAATTCTGTATATTATGAAGTGGGAGACGCGGTAACCGTTTGTGATGGCCCGTTTGCTTCATTCCAAGGCACCATAGACGAAGTAGACTATGAAAAAGAACGGGTGAAAGTCGCCGTTTCTATTTTTGGAAGACCCACCAATGTGGATTTAAGCTTTTTTCAGATTGAGAAAATTATCTGATACGGGTTGCAGAATTTCGATATTGCTGATATAAGTGCGTATAAAATATGGAATTCTAAAATGAGGACTTTTTCTCTTAGAGCTGAACAAATTAAGAAAGATTGGTTTATAGTCGATGCTAAAAACTTAATATTGGGAAGACTATCTTCTATCATTGCCAGCTATCTGCGCGGAAAGCATAAACCTGAGTTTACTCCAAGTATGGATTGTGGCGATTATGTTATCGTCATTAATGCTGATAAGGTTCGCGTAACAGGCAATAAGTTGGAAGATCACGTTTTTCATTGGCATACCGGATATCCTGGCGGAATCAAACAAAGAACAATGAAGGAGCGTCTGACTAGTAAGTTTCCTGAAAGGGTTATTTACAAAGCGGTCGAGCGCATGCTTCCCAAGGGACCGCTTGGGAGGAAAATGTTAAAAAATCTCAAGGTCTACGGAGGAGAAAATAATCCACACGCTGGACAAAATCCAAAATTTTTGGATATCGCTTCTAGAAATAGTAAAAATGTGAAGAGGAGTTAGTATGCAGCTAACAATCGATGAAGAAAAACAACAGCAGGAGTCCAAAGTAGATTCTTTAGGTAGGGCGTATTGTACTGGTCGTCGTAAAGAGTCCGTTGCAAGAGTTTGGGTCAAGCAAGGAAATGGCGATATTATTGTAAATGGTAGAAAAGTGTTTGATTATTTTGCGAGATCTACTTTACAAGCGTTAGTTTTGCAGCCATTTTCAGTCGCCAATAGAGTTGGTCAATACGATGTTTTCTGCACAGTCTGCGGGGGTGGGCTATCTGGACAAGCCGGAGCAGTCCGTCATGGCATTAGTAAAGCGTTGGTGGATTATGAACCGAGTTTGCGTTCTATTATGAAGTCTGCTGGTTTGCTTACAAGAGATAGTCGCACCGTAGAGAGAAAGAAATATGGTCTCATGAAGGCGAGACGTAGCTTCCAATTCTCCAAGAGATAGTTTTTTGCCGTTTACTCCCAGAGGATCGAGTAAAAATGATTAGTGTTAAGTTGCCTACTCAATCTTCCATAATGACTATAATGACAAAAGCGGCTGTTAAAGCGTCC
>JAISQI010000048.1 GCA_031274295.1 Holosporaceae bacterium | reverse complement strand
TTTCAACTTATTTAACTTAAAATTATCCATCCTAGCCATCGATTTTCACTAAATGAGAGACCTTTCTTAGAAGACCTCTTATACAATTATTATCCTCGACCACAACCTTCTTGCCGATTTTCCCTAAACCAAGAGCTTTCAAACTTAAAACTTGCGACTTCTCGCACCTTGCTTTACTTCCTACTTGAATGACACACAGATTATTTACTTTGGATTTTACTTTCGCCATGGTCACTCCTTATTTTATTGATGCTCGGCGAGAAGCTACTTCTCCTACCCTTTTATTACGTTTACTAGCAATATACTTCGGCGACACGGTAGATTGCAACGCATCAAAAGTTGCTCTTACCATATTATGAGGATTTGTCGTGCCGATACATTTACTAACAATATCCTGAATACCAAGAGCCTCAAACACTGATCTCATGGCTCCACCGGCAATAATTCCAGTACCAGATACTGCGGAACGCAGAATGACTTTACCGGCTCCAAATTTTCCAAAAGCATCGTGATGTAGGGTTCTACCTTCACGCATTGGAATTCTTACCATAGATCTTTTCGCCTTCTCGGAGGCTTTTTTAACAGCATCAGCCACCTCTCTAGCCTTTCCGCTGGCATACCCGATTCTACCTTTACCATCTCCCACAATAATTAAAGCGGAAAAAGAAAATCTCTTTCCTCCTTTTACTACCTTAGCAACACGATTTATGGCTACAAGTTTCTCTGTATAAGCTGTTTCTTCACGACTCATAAAACTATTTCCTAAAATAACAATCCACCACTGCGAGCGCCTTCTGCAAGAATCTTCACTCGACCATGATAATTATACCCGCCACGGTCAAAAACGACTTCCTTTATTCCTGCCTTAATTGCTTTCGCTGCAATTGCAGCACCAACCTTTTTGGCGGCTTCACAGTTGGAGGTTTTTCCGATTTTTTTCAAACTTTTATCCAACGTTGAGGATGAACACAAAGTCTTACCGCAAGCGTCATCAATTATTTGCGCGTAAATATGGCGCTCAGACCTAAAAATTGAAAGTCTCGGCTTGCTAAAGGATTTACTACGCATCCCGTAACGAACTCTACTCGCTCTACGTCTGAAATTTTTACCAAACCTAGCCATAATTATTTTTTCTTTCCTTCCTTACGACGTATATATTGGCCATCAATTATAATTCCCTTACCTTTATATGGCTCCGGAGTTCTAAATTTTTGAAGTCTTTTGATAATTTCGCCAACCCTTTGCCTATCAGATCCAGAAACAGCGATTATTGTAGGAGTTTCACAAACAATTTTTATATCGCTCGGAATTTCAAACACTATATCATGACTGTACCCCAATTGCATAACTAAGTTTTTCCCTTGAACACTAGCTTTATAACCGACTCCAACAAGAGTTATTTTTTTCATAAAATGCGTAGACAATCCCTTAATTGCATTGGAAACGATTGCTCTACAGGTCCCCCACATTGATCTGGATATTTTACTGTCATCGCAAGGCTTAAACACTACCTTACCATTAATAATCTCAGCGTCTACACTGTCGTGTATCTTAAATTCAAATTCACTATTCTTCCCTTTGCCGATTAACACTCCATCATTTAAAACCACATTAACCCCGGCAGGAATTTCCACTGGATGTTTTCCAACTCTTGACATTTTAAAATACCTTACACAAAATTTCGCCGCCTACATTATTTTCTTTTGCTTCCGCATCCGACATAATTCCCCGGGAGGTAGACAACACATAAATACCAAATCCATTAAACACCGCGTTGATTTTTTTCAATTTGGAATAAACCCTGCGACTCGGTTTGGAAACCCTATCCAACATATTTATTACTGATTTTCCCTCATAATAGCGTAGATCAACTCTTAAAATACTACGATTACCATCAACAATCTCTTGAAAGCCATTTATATATCCCTCTCTCTCCAGAACACGCAAAATACCTGCCTTGATTTTGGATGATGGGATATCGACTGCTTCAAAATAACGTTGACAAGCATTTTTAATTCTTGCAAGCATATCTGAAATGGGATCTGTCATCATTTTCTAATCTTCTCCTACCAACTTGCCTTTCGAACACCGGGAATTAACCCTTCTGCCACCATTTCCCTTAACATAATACGAGAAATATTAAACCTCCTATAGACTCCACGAGCTCGACCAGTCACCATACAGCGATTGCGTATCCTCGTAGCAGAAGATGTCCTCGGCATTGCTGACAACTTTAACTGAGCCGAAAAGCGCTCTTCTGGAGATAACGCTTTATTATGAATAATAGTTTTCAATTCCGCGCGTTTAACTTTTTTTGAATTCACTCTCCGGCGAATTCTTTTTGCTGATTCTATACTACTCAGACGAGCCATATGATTTCCTTCCTAAACAAATGGAAAATTAAAAGCCTTCAACAACGCCGCTGCGTACGTATCATTGTTGGTACTAGTGACAACCACCACATCTAACCCATGAATATTTTCTACACTACTAACGGCAATTTCCGGAAAAACTATCTGCTCCTTAATTCCAAGCGAATAATTTCCGTTTCCATCAAATGACTTTTTCGGTAATCCTCGGAAATCTCTTACCCTTGGCAGAGCAATATTAATCAAACGATCTAGAAACTCGTACATTTTGCCGCGGCGGAGAGTAACCATTGCGCCAATTTTCTGTCCCTGACGAAGTTTGAATCCGGCAACAGACTTACGAGCAGTAGTCATAACAGCCTTCTGACCGGAAATCATTGTTAATTCTTCAACTGCCTGTTTAATGTACTTACTATCCGAAGTGGCCTCTCCAACTCCCATATTTAAAACTATCTTTTTCAACACAGGAACTTCCCAATTGTTAGAAAGTTTCAATTCCGACTTAAGTTGCGGAACTATTTTTTCAAAATAATAATCTTTTAAACGAGCCATATTTTTCTCATGTCTAATTTATTACCGAATCCGTGCGCTTTGAAACACGCGCTTTTTTACCATCAATTACTTTTATGCCAATGCGAGTTGGTTTATCGTCCTTGGGATCAATTAACATCACATTCGATGCATGGATCGACTTCTCCTCTTTAATGAGTCCTCCTGGACTATTCATGGAAGGCTTTTTATGCCTTGTACAGACATTCACACCCTTCACCACAACTCTTCTCTCTTCTCTAACAATTTGTAAAACTTCACCCTTTACACCCTTATCTTTACCAGCGATCACTTGAACAGTATCACCTTTCTTAATACGCCACTTATTCATTACAGGACCTCTGGAGCCAATGAAATTATTCTCATCATATTTTTGCTGCGCAATTCCCTTGTTACTGGACCGAAAACACGCGTCCCGATAGGCTCTCCCTGCTTGTTTATCAAAACGGCAGCATTTCTATCGAATTTTATAACGCTACCATCTTTTCGATATATGGCCGACGCTGTCCTGACTACTACAGCCTGAACAATATCTCCTGCCTTCACTTTTCCACGAGGAATAGCATCCTTCACCGAGGCAACGATCACATCCCCTACTCTGGCATATCTACGTCCAGCTCCACCCAATACTTTTATACACATAATTTCACGCGCACCTGAATTATCAGCAACATTTAATCGTGATTGCATCTGTATCATGTTACATCCCCATCTTAACCGAATTGTTTTCAAGAACTATCCAGCATTTTGTCTTGGATATGGGATGAGTTTCACCGATAATAACATTATCTCCTATTTTGCATTCGTTTTTTTCATCGTGAGCGTGGTATTTCTTTGTAATGTTTACATACTTCTTATATTTGGGATGCATTACACGCCTTGTTACCAGGACAGTAACCGTCTTGTCACAAGAATTACTGGTAACAATACCTCCCCGGGTAAACCTAGACATTTTTTCCACCTTTATTTTCTAGCGATCTTACACATTTTGCAATATTTTTGCGAGCATTTTTTATTATGTGCCCGGAAATACTCTCTCCTAATATTTTACGAAACCGAATTCTCATGGCTTCCATCTTTGCAGATTCTAACTCTCCGATAAGAGATTTTTCCGTTTTCTTTTTTGCCATAATTAAGCGCCTCTTGTAACTATTTTAGTTAAAACTGGCAACTTAGCAGCCGCCAAAGATAATGCTTCTTTTGCAATGGATAGATCAACTCCATCCATCTCAAACATTATGGTTCCTGGATATACTCTACAGGCCCAATATTCTACTCCACCTTTTCCACTACCCATTCGGACTTCAGCTGGCTTCTGAGTTACTGGGATATCCGGATAAATTCTAATCCAAACCTTGCCAACACGCTTCATGCATCTTGTAATTGTGCGTCTCGCAGCCTCAATTTGCGCCGCTGTAACTCGAGCTGGTTCCATGGCCTTCAAACCATATGATCCAAAACTCAAACGATATCCGCGAGAAGCATTCCCATGTATTTTTCCCTTGAAATGTTTTCTAAATTTTATTTTTGCAGGAGACAACATAATATTCTATTCCCTTTCCTGTTTATCAGCGATGCGCTTTGGTAAGAAAATTGAGTTTACATTATATGTATCTCCTTTGTAGATCCATACCTTGATACCAATGGATCCGTAGGTAGTATTTGCCGTAGCAATTCCATAATCAACATCTGCTCTTAAAGTATGCAACGGAACTTGGCCTTCTCTATACCATTCCATTCTTGCAATTTCTGCTCCACCGAGTCGCCCAGAGCAATTTACCCTAATGCCAAGACCACCGGCTCTTAAAGCCGATTGCATTGCTCTCTTTACGGCTCTACGAAATCCAACTCTTTTTTCAATTTGAAAAGCGATGGAATCCGCCACTAAACTTGCCTCAATTTCAGGTTTTCTGACCTCAACGATATTTAAAGCAACATCCGATCCAACCAAAGAGACCAAATCCGAACGCAACTTTTCGATTCCGTTGCCTTTTTTTCCGATTACTACTCCCGGCCTGGCGGTATGTATTGTAACAACAACTTTCTTCGCTAGTCTCTCCAAAAAAATCTTTGAAATTCCAGCCTGTTCCAATTTTTCATTGATAAATTTTCTTAATTCAAAATCTTGACGCAATAAATTGGCGTAATCATTTTTGGAATACCAGCTGGAAGTCCAATTACGAATTATACCTAAACGAAAAGAATTCGGATTTATTTTCTGTCCCATATCAATCCTCAGTTTCGCACAAAACAACTGTTAAACGACTAAATCTCTTGCGAATTGAAGCTCCACTTCCTTTAGCGCGCGCCATAAATCTTCTAAGCACAACTGCTTTTCCGACATAGGCTTCTTTTACTTTCAATAAATCGACATTTAGACTGTTATTCATGTTGGCATTGGCAATCGCGGAAAGGAGAGTTTTTCTAACATTTTGGGCTACTGCTCTCTTACAAAATTTTAAAGCATCAAGCGCCTTTCCCACAGATTTTCCTCTAATTAATCTAGCAACCAGATTAACCTTTCTTGGTGAAGCCGGAATTAGCTTGTCTCTGGCAATAACATCTACGGATGTTGGCTCTATATGTAATCTCCTAGCCATAATAATTATCCTTTCTTCGCCACTTTTCTATCGCCAGAATGACCCAGAAATGTTCTCGTCGGAGCAAACTCGCCAAATTTATGCCCGACCATTTCTTCGGTTACCAGAACGGGAATAAATTTACGTCCATTGTGCACCAAAAACGTGATTCCAACAAAATCAGGAATCAACGTAGAACGCCTTGACCAAGTCTTAATTGGATCGTGACGCCCCGATTCAAGCAAAGTTTTCGCTTTCTTTATGAGATACCCATCAACAAATGGACCTTTCCATACTGAACGAGTCACAATTACACCTACTTCTTCCTACGCGTTAAAATAAATTTATCGGATGGTTTAGCTTTCCTTCTTGTTTTATATCCCTTAGTTGGTTTGCCCCAAGGAGTAACTGGCTGCCTACCGCTCTTTGTTTTTCCTTCGCCGCCTCCATGAGGGTGATCTATTGGATTCATGGCAGATCCTCTGTTTACAGGACGCCTTCCCATCCAACGACTGCGTCCAGCTTTGCCCAAATTCACATTTTTCTGGTCTGGATTGGAAACCGCGCCAACAGTAGCACGACATTCTCCATTTATCAATCTAACTTCTCCAGAAGAAAGCTTTACCAAGACCTTTCCCGAATCACGTCCGACAATTTGACCATAGGTTCCTCCGGAACGAGCAAATTGCGCTCCTTTTCCAACATGAAATTCAATATTATGAACAATCGTACCAACCGTAATATTAATCATCTTCATGCAATTGCCAACTTTTATATCAGCTTTTTCAGAGGAAATTACTTTATCTCCAATGGACAATCTCTGGGGAGCAATTATGTAGGCAAATTCTCCATCAGTATATTTAATAAGAGCTATGAAAGCTGTTCTATTGGGATCATATTCCAAACGCTCAACAATAGCCTCCACATCAACTTTATTCCTCATAAAATCGATGAATCGATACAATTTCTTATGACCCCCACCTCTATGCCAAGCAGTTATATGACCATGAGCATTACGCCCTCCAGTTGCTGATTTACCTGACACCAGTCCTTTTTGTGGTTTTCCATCCCATAGGGAAGAACGATCAACCAAAACTAAACCTCTTGTACCAGGAGTTATAGGTTTATATGCCTTTAAAGCCATTAGATTCCACCTTCAAAATTAATGGTACCTTCTGATAAGCGCACAACGGCATGCTTTTTATATGCTGTGTTTCCGATTTTACCTCGAAAGGTACGTGTCTTCCCTTTTCTATTTAGCACACTAACCTTGGCTACTTTCACACTAAACACTTTCTCCACTGCCGCTTTTACATCAAGCTTACTGGCGTTAATATTTACCCTAAAAACGTAAACTCCCTCTTTTCCAGAATTCATCGATTTTTCTGTCATTACAGGAACAATTAAGCAATCATATGGGGACATCATAATATTGCTCCTAACAAGCGTTCTTGAATGCTAGCAACAGCGCTTCTTGTGAAAACTATTTTTTCATGCCTCAATCCATCGTAAACATTGAAACCAACTGTCGGCAATACGTCTATTTTATGTAAATTCGCGCAAGCGTTTCGAAAATTATTACAATCTCCAGAAGAATCTACAAACAAAGCAGAACTCAGATTTAATTTATCCAATAATTTTAAAAGATTTTTTGTCTTGGAATTCTTAATTTTTAAATCTTCACAAACTATAATGTTATTTTCTTTGATTTTTACTGAAAGTAGAGACTTCATCGCCAGTTGTCTTACTTTCCTATTTATTTTGAAATCGTGGGAACGAGAAACTGGACCAAAAACCACACCGCCGCCAACAAATATATTCGCTGTCTTTGCGCCATGACGGGCTCTTCCTGTACCTTTCTGTCTATACAACTTTTTTGTTGTGCGACTGACATCACTACGTCCTTTTACAGCGTGCGTTCCTGCTTGTCTCCCAGCCAACTGCCATCTTACAACGTCTGCAAGACATTCTTTCTTGGGTTCTATACAAAAGACAGCTTCGTTCAGCTCTATATCTCCGCTGGCTTTACCGTCCAACTTTATCACTTGCAACTTCATTGCTGTCCAATCCTTTTTACAGCATCCTTTACGAGGACATAACTACCTTCTGGCCCAGGAACTCCACCGTGTATCAACAAAAGATCGCCGTTTATACCGTAAACCTTCATATTTTGCAAGGTTACTTTCTCATGTCCCATATGACCGGCCATTTTTTTACCTTTAAAAACCTTTCCAGGATCTTCTCGATTCCCCGTGGAACCATGACTCCTATGGGATACTGAAACGCCATGCGATGCTCGTAATCCGCTAAAGTTATGCCTCTTCATACCGCCCGAAAAACCTTTACCGATCGATATTCCTGTAACATCTACAAGTTGCCCAATTTTAAAGAAATCCGCCCCATATACATCCCCCACAGCTTGAGCTTCAGACAAGGGAACGCGGAATTCTTTCAAAATTCTGTAAAATTTTTCACCCAAAGCCTTAAAATAACCTTGCATAGGTTTGTTTATTTTATTTTTTTCCGTTTCCACCGTTCCAACAACAACAGCCTCATATCCATGCTTTTCCATTGTCTTGTGAAAGAGTATTTGGTGCGGTTCAACCTTCAAAACCGTTATGGCGTACTGACGACCATCATCGGCAAGAATACGGGTCATACCTAATTTTTTTCCTAATATTCCTGAACGCATATTTCTCTAACCCAAAAGTTTTATTTCTACATCAACTCCAGCAGCAAGCTCTAATTTCATCAACGCGTCTACTGTCTGCGGCAAACAATCTAAAATATCAACCAATCTTTTATGCGTTGGCAACTCAAATTGCTCTCTGGACTTTTTGTCTATATGCGGTGAGCGTAAAACTGTAAAACGCTTGATTCTATTGGGTAATGGAACGGGTCCACGAACGCGAGCACCCGTTCTCTTGGCTGTCATAACGATCTCGTTCGTTGAATAGTCAAGTATTCTGTGATCATAAGCTCTAAGGCATATGCGGATGCATTGCGCGTTCATAACCTTTTTATCTCCCATTTATCCTAAGCAATAATCTTAGTTACAACTCCAGCGCCTACTGTGTGACCGCCTTCACGAATAGCGAATCTCAAGCCCTCATCCATAGCGATAGGAGCAATAAGCTCAACACTCAATCTGACATTATCTCCAGGCATAACCATTTCGACTCCACTCTGCAGCGTGACATTGCCTGTCACATCGGTGGTTCTGAAGTAAAACTGAGGACGATATCCATTGAAGAATGGAGTATGTCTTCCACCTTCATCCTTATTCAAAATATAAACCTCGCACTCGAATTTTGTATGCGGAGTAATGGAACCGGGAGCTGCCAAAACTTGACCACGCTCTACTTCTTCTCGTTTTGTACCACGAAGCAAACAACCAAGATTATCTCCGGCTTCTCCCTGATCCAAAAGCTTACGGAACATTTCTACTCCGGTAACAACTGTTTTCTGAGTTGCTTTTATGCCGACTATTTCAATTTCGTCTCCTGGCTTTACGATTCCGCGCTCGACACGACCTGTAACAACAGTGCCACGCCCTGAAATAGAGAATACATCCTCTATTGGCATCAAAAATGGCTTGTCCTTCGGACGATCCGGCTGCGGAATATATTTATCAATCGCATCCATTAGCTCAAAAATTTTATTTTTTCCAAGCTCATCATTCTTTCCTTCCAATGCACAAAGAGCACTTCCTTTAATTATAGGAATATCATCCGCTGGAAAATCATACTTCGTCAAAGTATCTTTGATTTCCATTTCAACCAATTCTAACATGTCTGGATCGTCAACCATGTCGACTTTGTTAATGAACACCACCAAAGCAGGAACCCCCACCTGACGCGCCAACAGAATATGCTCTTTTGTCTGAGGCATAACGCTATCTGTTCCGGAAACAACCAAGATGGCCCCATCCATCTGGGCTGCACCCGTTATCATGTTCTTAACATAGTCGGCATGTCCTGGACAATCGACATGAGCATAATGCCGTGCATCTGTCTGATACTCAACGTGAGCCGTAGAAATGGTTATACCACGAGCTCTTTCTTCTGGAGCTTTATCGATCTGATCATAGGCCGTAAAACTCGCTCCTCCCTTTTCAGACAACACTTTCGTAATTGCTGCAGTTAAAGTAGTTTTTCCATGATCGACGTGACCTATGGTACCTATATTACAATGAGGCTTAGACCTCTCAAATTTTGCCTTGCTCATTTTCCTCTCCTAACTAATCACCCTTTACCAATCCTCTATGCTCAGCAATAACCTTCTCTGCGACATGAGACGGAACCGTATCATAACGCACAAACTGCATCGTATACTGAGCTCTACCCTGGCTCATAGAGCGCAGCGTGTTAACGTAACCAAACATCTCAGCTAAAGGAACTTCAGCTGCTATAACACGAGCATTTGCTCTCTGATCCATACCTACCACCTGCCCGCGACGACTATTAAGGTCTCCAATAATATCCCCCATATAGTCCTCCGGAGTAACAACTTCCACTGCCATTATCGGCTCTAATATCCTGGCATCGCATTTTGTCATAGCTTCCCGAAACGCTCCTCGTGCAGCTATTTCAAATGCTAGTACACTGGAGTCAACGTCATGATAAGCCCCATCAATGAGCGAACATTTTACTCCGACGATAGGAAAACCTATAACACATCCCGATTCCGCAATGTTTTTTAGTCCCTTCTCGACACCTGGAATATACTCTTTGGGAACAGATCCACCAAAAATCTTATTTTCAAACACGAGTCCGGTAGAATAGTCACCTGGTTCGAATTTTATTATAACTTTAGCGAATTGACCAGCCCCTCCGGATTGTTTTTTATGTACATAATCAATTTCAACAGTTTTTGAAATAGTCTCTCTATATGCAACCTGTGGCGCACCGACGTTGGCATCGACTTTAAATTCCCTTTTCATACGATCAACAATGATTTCCAAATGTAATTCACCCATTCCTTTGATAATCGTTTGACCGGTTTCAATATTAGAACTAACTCTAAAAGAAGGATCTTCAGCAGCTAAACGTGACAAAGCGACTCCCATTTTCTCTTGATCCGCCTTCGATTTAGGCTCCACGGCAACTTCTATAACCGGATCTGGAAACTCCATCTTTTCCAGCAGCATAGGATTATTGTTCGCGCATAGCGTATCCCCAGTAGTTGTTGACTTCAAACCACATACAGCAATGATATCTCCGGCGTAGGCCTCCTTTATATCCTCTCTGTTATTTGCATGCATAAGCAATATTCTGCCGATTCTCTCGCGATCATCCTTAGTTGAGTTAGCCACATAGCTACCAGATTCTAGACATCCGGAATATATCCTAACAAAAGTTAGAGACCCCACAAAAGGATCTGTCATAACCTTAAATGCTAGAGCGGACAAAGGTTCATCATCACTTGGTGCTCTTATAATTTCTTTATTTCCATCAATACTCACACCTTTAATGGCTCCGATGTCTATTGGAGATGGCAAAAAGTCCACAACTCCATCCAGTAAAGTTTGAACACCTTTGTTTTTAAAGGCACTACCACAGAAAACTGGAATAAAAGCTCCACATATTGCCCCTTTTCTGATACAAGATTTCAATTCAGCAATGGTGGGCTGTTTCCCTTCAAGATAGGCCTCCATGATTGCGTCATCTTGCTCAACAGCCATCTCCACGAGCTTATTATGATATTCTATTGCCTTTTCTTCGAGATTTTTAGGAATATCTACAATAACATATTCCGCTCCCATGGTCTCATCTTTCCAATGATAGGCTTTCATCTCCAAAAGATCTACAACACCTATAAAATCGCTCTCAATTCCGTCAGGAAGCTGCATCACCATCGGACGAGCTCCGAGACGATCAACTATCATATCAACGCAACGATAAAAATTTGCGCCCGTCCTATCCATCTTATTAACAAAACAGATTCTCGGAACATGATATTTATCCGCCTGTCGCCAAACCGTCTCCGATTGCGGTTCCACTCCGGCAACTCCATCAAATACGGCAACTGCACCATCCAAAACTCTCAGAGAGCGTTCAACTTCGATAGTGAAATCAACATGTCCAGGAGTATCAATGATATTAATTCTATGATCCTTCCAATAACACGTAGTCGCTGCAGAAGTAATTGTGATACCTCTCTCCTGCTCTTGTTCCATCCAATCCATAGTGGCGGCACCGTCGTGAACTTCGCCTATTTTATGAGAACGACCTGTGTAAAATAGAACTCTTTCAGTAGTAGTAGTCTTCCCGGCATCGATGTGAGCCATGATTCCAATGTTTCTATAACGCTCTATCGACGTCTTTCTGGCCATGGTTACCACCTATAATGGGCAAATGCTTTGTTTGCCTCCGCCATTTTATGAGTATCTTCGCGCTTTTTGATGGCTCCGCCCCTACCATTATACGCATCTAGAAGCTCTCCGGCCAGTTTTAACACCATCGTTTTTTCAGAGCGCTTACGCGCATTAACTATAATCCATCTGATAGCAAGAGCCTGAGCCCTATCGAAACGAACCTCGACAGGAACTTGATAGGTGGCCCCTCCAACTCGACGGGATTTTAACTCCACTGTTGGTCTAACGTTTGCCAAAGCTTCTTCAAAAACCTCAAGTCCTTGCTTGCTAGATTTTTTATGTATGAAATCGAAAGCTTGGTGTAATATTTTCTCAAAGATAGATTTTTTCCCATCATGCATTGCGGCATTAACAAATTTTGTAATGACAACACTTCCAAATTTTGGATCCGGCAATGCTTTTCTCTTTTCTGCAGCCCTTCTACGCCCCATGACTCCCTCTTACTTTGGCCTCTTAACACCGTATCTGGAACGCCCCTGTCGCCTATCTTTGACACCTTGAGTATCCAACGCTCCACGAATAATGTGATATCTAACACCTGGAAGGTCCTTGACACGACCACCCCTGATCATTACTACGGAGTGCTCTTGTAGATTATGTCCCTCGCCGGGAATATAGCATGTAACTTCAAACCCACTTGTTAAACGAACACGAGCTATCTTTCGCAGAGCCGAGTTCGGTTTTTTCGGCGTTGTCGTTGTAACACGGGTACAAACGCCTCTCCTCTGTGGACAAGATAAAAGAGCCGGAACTTTATTCCTTTTGGCCACATCCTTCCGCGGACTCCTGATCAACTGATTAATAGTCGGCATAACACCCCTTTTCTACCTAAAAATCCATCAAATATCTATACAAGGGTGGTATGCTAAATGTTATCACCGTTATAGTCAAGCCCTGTTAACTAAAAGATGACAAGTTTATTAGAGAAAAGCGAAGAATTTTTTCCTCAGTCCTCCTCGAAAGCAAAATATAATTCGGTTAGGATAGCAATCGAGGGCTCTGTTAATTTAGACTGGAAAAACGAACGAATGCCAAAATTTATTGAAATTCGAGGAGCAAAAGTAAATAATCTAAAAAACATTGATGCGGACATTCCACTAGGAAAAATTGTTGGTCTATGTGGAGTATCTGGATCAGGGAAAAGTTCTTTGGCGTTAGGAATTTTATATTCGGAGGGATTTCGAAAATATTTAAACGCGTTATCCGCCTATTCAAAACGAAGAATTGCGCAGCCGAAAAAGGCAAAAATCGACTCCATTCGTTATTTGCCCTCCACAATCGCGCTTCGGCAACGTCCAGCTATACCTGGAATTAGAAGCACCGTTGGAACTATGACAGAAGCTCTTAATATAATCCGTCTGATGTTTTCGCGACTTGGTAGTCATCCGTGTCCCAATGGCCATCTGGTGGATCCCTCTCTTGAGAGTTTTAAAAGTGAAGAATTCATTTGTCCCCACTGTAAAGAGCATTTTGCGTTTCCAAGCGCTGAATCTTTTTCATTTAATTCCACAGGAGCATGTTCAAGATGTGATGGACTTGGCATAGTTCGAGTAATTAATTCCCAAAAATTAGTTCCGGATGAAAATCTCACCGTTGAAGAAGGAGCTATTGCTCCATGGCGGATGATGGGAAGAACTCTCAGCCCTCTTGTGGCAATGGAGCTTGGGGTACGTATAAATGTTCCATACAAAGACCTATCGGACGAAGAAAAGCATATTCTACTGTACGGCGAAGAGGGAATTCATCAGGTGATATACACCAATGAAAAAGGAAAGGCTGTTCCGTTAAATGTTAATTACGAAAACGCACATCTGGCGGTAATCAACAGCTCAAAAAGTCTTAGTGAAGTAACTTTATCGAAGGTAGAGAGATTCTATGACTCTGAAATCTGTTCAGAATGCAACGGCAGTCGAATAAATTCTCGTGTTTTAGCTAGTAAATTATGCGGTTATAATATAAATGAAGTGTCTTCCTTTTGCGTCGGAGAATTGCTTCAATTTTCTGAAAAATTACTGAAGAACTCGCGTCCCGAGCTGGTAAAGATCACGGCAGAGTTGTTGAGTGAACTGCACATCAAATTAGAGATACTGACGCTGTTAGGCGTGTCATATTTAACTTTAAATAGGCCGGGACATTCTCTTTCCAGCGGCGAGTTGCAGAGAATTCAGTTGACCAAAATCATTCAAAACGAGACAACAGGAGTTTTGTACGTTTTTGATGAGCCATCCATTGGGTTGCATCCAATTAATTTAGAAGGACTTGTGAAATCCATAAGGCTTCTCGTGGAAAATGGTAACACCGTCGTTTTCGTTGACCATAACACCTCACTTTTGAGAGAGGCAGATTATTTAATTGAAATGGGACCAGGCGCTGGAGATAATGGAGGACACATAATCTGTTCCGGAAGTCCCAAGCAGCTAATCCTTAATGAAAAGTCGATTATTGGCCCATATTTGGAAAAAGCCAAAAGCAAAATTTCAACAACATCAGAAAATTTATTTCAGTACGGAGCCATCACGATTCAGGTAAAAGAAAAATTCAACCTGAGAAATCTAAAAGCGCAATTTCCAATAAATAAAATCTCAGTTGTTACGGGAGTTTCCGGTTCTGGAAAGACAACATTGATTTTGGAATGCCTAGTAAAGGCCTTGGAATTAAAAAATAAAAAATTACCCCCTTTTATTACACAGTTAGACGCTTCTCGCATTAAAGATGTGCAATTTGTTGATGCAGCGCCAATCGGAAAGAATAATAGATCCACGGTCGCTACTTATACGGGAGTTTTCGACTTTATACGAAAACTCTTCGCGACAACAGAAGGGGCAATCGTCGGCGGATACACCCAAAGCTATTTCTCCTATAACAATGTGCAAGGGCGTTGCGCCACCTGTGAAGGTCTGGGAAAAATGGATATTGATATTCAGTATTTACCAGATCTTACAATTTCCTGTCCGGATTGCAATTCGACAAGATATAATCCGGAAATTACAAAGGTTGCATACAATGGAAAGTCCATTGCTGACGTATTGGCGCTCACTATTCACGAAGCAATAAAGTTTTTCGAAAGAGAACACAATATTCAAAGAAGATTAATCAACATGGAGCAAATTGGACTCGGATATTTGACTCTAGGAGAAGGAACTCCGGAACTTTCCGGTGGAGAGGCTCAACGCATGAGATTATCCATGGAAATAAACAAAGTTCACCATAATACTTTATTCGTGTTGGACGAACCATCTATAGGACTCCACCCAAAGGATGTTGAAGTATTGATACAGAATTTAAGAATTCTTATAAATCAAGGCGCAACCATTATTGTAATCGAGCATGACATGGATATTATCAGAGGCGCAGATTACGTTGTAGAAATGGGAGAAAAAGGAGGCCCTGAGGGCGGTAAAATTATAGCTTTCGGTACGGTCAATGAGATTTTGCAAAATCCCAAAAGCATTATAGCGAAATGGCTTCATTGAAAATGAATGCAGTCTGTCATGTTTCATCACCCAATGCCGGACGGAATTCCGGAAAGTAAATTGTCATGTGATTATTTTTTTCCACTCCGAAAGAAGTTTTTCTATGTTGTATTTTGCATTGGCGGGACTGGTTGAAGGAAGCTTGATAATTTCTCGTCCAGTACTCTTATACAGGTGCTTTATAAATATTTGATGCGCTTTCTCTCCATTGGCGTAGATGCGTTTAACATTAGAGTTATCTAATATTTTTGATAAATTCATAGGAACTGCGTTTTTGATACTGACATCGCTCGACCCCTCAATATCGCAACTTTGCAATACGTCTGAAAGAGCAATTCCGTTTTTAAGTAGCATTCGTTTTTTATTGGCAATTGTTTCGGGAATTATACTAGTATTTGTAATAGAAGCAATTATTTTCCAAAATCTATTTCGCGGATGTCCATAATAAAAACCATACTCACGAGACTTTACAGATGGAAACGTTCCCAATATTAAAATAGATGACTTTTCATTAAAAATCGGATCAAATGGATGCTCTAGCTGCACTAGTTATTATTTCTTTCGATTTCTAGAAGCTTCTTTTTTAGATTTATACCACCGCCACCAGAATATCCACCCAAGTCTCCGTTGGATCCAATTACTCGGTGACACGGTATGAATATTGGTATTGGATTTTTGCCGCATGCGCCCCCAACGGCTAAACTTGATCGAGGATTATTCACGGCGCAAGCAATTTCTTTGTATGTTTTCG
>JAISQI010000028.1 GCA_031274295.1 Holosporaceae bacterium | reverse complement strand
TAAAGCCAAGCGCTTTTTCCATGTTAATCTCTAAAGATCAAGGGAACTATAAGTTTTTATTTGCTCACAATCGAAATGTCAGAGTAAAGACGGTTTATGATTTTGTGGAATTTCTGAATGGAAAAAGCGAATCTTTTATCACATCGAATTTTGTTGTAACGCGAGTGGCATGTTAAATAAGAAACAGACATGGATAGAATAAAACTTGAAGAAGAAATTAAAGCCCTGATAATAGACGTACTAGAGCTGGAGGACATTTCGCCGAAGGATATTTTATCCGGAGCTCCTTTGTTTGACGGAGATTTAGGGTTGGATTCAATTGACGGTCTAGAAATCGGCATTGCTTTGAAAAAAAAATACGGCATTGCTATCGATCACAAACAGAAAAAATATTTTCATTCGGTGTTGACTCTTGTTGATTTGGTGCTGGGAGAAAAAGAATAAAATGTGCGTCCAATGTTCTATAATTTCAGAAAACTTTGTAAAGACGGCAGATAAATTGGAACTTACCTTACTTTTTCATGAAAGCGCCATTTTTTTCCGAGGACATTTCGAAAATTTTCCGGTTCTACCCGGAGTAGTTCAGCTACATTATGTTGTTCGCTTTATAGAAGAATATTTTTATGGGAATATTTCCGTTAAGAGCTTGGGGAAGGTGAAATTTTTAAAAATGATTTTTCCCGGACGGCAGGTTTTTCTAAAATTAATCAAAAATGACAAAACTCGTTTTTCTTTTTTATTTGAAGCGGAGAACAGGGAGACATGTTCCTCGGGAGAAATTCTATTGGACTGTGCAGACCATGAGATATGCTGAAACTATCACGAGAAGCATCTCGTTTTGCGACATTGATTTTACGGGAGTGATGTGGCATGGGAATTATGCCAAATATTTTGAAGACGCTCGATGCCGACTATTTGAAAAGCTGGGATTTTCCTATGAAATTATTCTTGCTGAGGGATATGGAGTGCCGATAATTTCGATGAAGATAAAATACATGCGTCCGTGCAAGTACAATCAGGAGATAAATATTGAGGCTGTTCTAGAGAAATCTGAGCATCTTTTAATAGTAAAACATGAGATGAGAGACGCTCGCACCGATGAAAAAGTATCCAGGGCGGAAACTCGTCACATGGCTTTTTGTTTAAGGACCCAAAAAAGTCTCTTGAAATTACCGGATTTTATATTAACGAAAGTTTTTACATAGAGGAGCCATAGCTTTAATGGGAGATTTTTTAAAAAAATTAATAGTGTTTGTTCTGTGTGTATATCTGAACGACGCGGTTACGAAAAGCGAAGAATCGTTTATGTTTCAAGGAGAACAGGTGGAGAAGATTGTGGAGAAAAAACCAAGCATTATGGTTGACGACGTGATGGTGGAGTGGTTTTCTTCGAAAATATCGATGGATCTAAGGCACGCTTCGATATTTCAAAATCTCAATTATCGTTCGGACAATGTTTACGATTTACTTCGGCCCGACAGGTGGTTTCTCGGGAGCTGTGAATTTGTAAAAAACAATGGGGCGACTGGATTGGATAGAGAATGGAAGGGGGACATTCCCGAAAACATCAATGCTGACATATTTATTCCCGCATCTGCGGTTGGCGGAGATGCAGAGTATTTGAGCATCCTATTGCATAGAATAATTCCGTTGGCCATTTACGAAGTTATACGCAGAGAAATAGAGAGGGAAAAGGGAAAGAAATATGCCGACCGCGTAAAATTGAAATGGGTTAACGACGTTCTTGTGAACGGCAAGAAGGTGTGCGGACTTAAGCCAGATGATTTTGGAACGAACGATAAGGTGGTGAGCTATCAATTTGGAGTAAACGTTAATATGCCGGAAGAGGAGCTTGCGAAGATCGATCAGCCGGCAACGTCTTTATCTGCCGAGTGCGGCAAGCATTTTGATCATGAACGCATTCTGCGGGAAATTGTTGTGGAGATAGTCAAACTGGTGCAGCGTTACAAAGACAATTTAGACAAACTAGATGACGATTTTTCCTCGAAAATGGCCTTTTTGGGGGAGGAAGTAATCGTATACGACTACGTACCCGGAAAAAACATCGAAGGAGTGCTCGACAAAGTTTCGGGAGGCAGATTATACCTGAAAGATCCCCAAACCGATCGGACATTTTGCATTTTACCGGGATACGGACTGTTGAGATCTAAAAAACTCATGAAGGAATTTGGATCGAAGGCGAGTAAGGCTATAAATTGAGATAACGAGGAGGGGATGCGTAGTTTTTGTTTTGCGGAGGATTTGATGTTACATCCGGAGAGTAGCGAATGAAATTCCGTTTGAAAAAGAGTCGTTTTCCGCGCCGTGTTGGCGGCTATGTTTTGATTCTTGTGGCAATATCGGTGCCCGTATTTCTATGGTTTGTAAATTATTCCGTCAGCAAATTAAAATTGGATCATAAAACTATCACTCATTCAAGCGCTGCATATGCTGTTGGGGCTGCTGTTTTGCATAAGTACAATCCGGGAAAAACATGGAGCGTCCAGAAGAACAGATTATACTCAGCCGGAGCTCAAGCCCTCTGTGATCGCGGATTTGATTTAAGAAAAGACATGATTATGACCCCATCGACGGTAAAGGTGTATTCGAAATCACATCTTATAACTCCCGGCCCGATGGACAAACCATTTAGTCAAGCAAAGATGTATTTTTTACTGTCCTCCTATGGGTTATCCCATGAACAAACGACTAATTTCGATAAATACGTAGGATCAGGTGGGGAATTAATAACTAAAAATTCTCTGTTGTGCGATGATCTTCCGCTGAACAATGCTGTCATTAATCCTAAAATTGGATCGCTTTCATTTGATTTATACGCGACTTCCAACGGGAAAGATGCCTATGAAGCGGTTTACTATGCGGACGATCCCAATAAACTGGTTATCACCATTGAGGAAGATAAGGAGCGCATAAAATGCGACTGCAAGCACTTGAAAAAGGTGGTGTATGCCAGTCCCTCCAAGTGCAATGTTGATATTATTCTAGCATTTCCGACGAATCATGCGGCGAGTACCACGAGCAACGACAATTCAGCGGCATTAGTTGCGCCGGATGCGTCCGGGTCAACTCCTATCACGGAAATAGCTCGAGCCTACTCAACTTTTTTAGAAAATTTTTTGCACGTTTCCGGAGTTGCGGTTGGGGTTGTCCCCTATTCCGGCAAAATATCGATTCCGCCGCATCGAACAGATTGGACCGTAGATATTCCTCCAATGAATACGTCTCCGTCTTTGGCCTACATGAAACAGGCGATCGCCTATGGCACCGACGGACACGAAGGAGGAGAGATAATAGCAGAGGACGAGATTCTATACGACTGGGGAGATGCTGACATGGGATTTCCCATTATGTTTCGACGAGGAACACTGGAAACCTATAGGGACGTAAAAGTTTACGATGGAAAGGCTCTTCTATCCACGGACGATCCATTATCGAAGAGCATGTATTTATTCCAGAGAATGAACATGAACCCGTGTTACTTGGGGCATTGTAATTTGCTAGGGCGCGTATGCGAAAAAAATTGCCCGACCTACAAGGCGAATCCGTATTTTATCACGGAGTTAACCGACGACGTTCAGAGCGTCATACACGATTTCAGTCTCATAAAACCAGTGGACGATTCGAAAAACAAGTCGAACTTTCTATTTTTGGCCATTAATTGGGCGCATAATCTTTTAAGCGACTGGACTGCTCATCCGAAAGCGCCTTCCATCCTCAATGAAAAATTTGCCCACCCAGCTCCCGAAAATAAGAAGAAAGCTATTGTTATTGTGGTAAATGCTCCGGATAACTTTGAACCGCAAGAGCTGACCTACCTTGGCTTCAACAACGATAATTCGGAAATTCCAATGATTGAATCCGAAACCATAATGTTCCAAAACGGCGGATACTACCTTAAAGACGGCGACTACTATGGAACCAAGGGAATTCTTAAATATTCCACAACAGATAAACCGGAAATCACGGATAAAGGGCTGGAATATAAGGAAAAAGGAGGAACAGCCACCGTTACTGTGTTACAACCTGGAATGATAAAGGTTACCGTGGATTTAGTAGCCGGTCGACCATGGGTAGAATTTTATGCGGATCAAAATATAACGCAGAATATCGGGAAATGTTTTATTTACGGAGAAAGGACATTTGTTTTCGACGGTCCACGACAGGTTAACAGTTGGATAGACGGGAACGTCAAATTCGGCTCCGGCAGCTACACCACCGGGGGACTAAATTTTGGCCACAATTTATCCATAAAAAAAATCAAGTACAAAAGCAATAACGTAATATTTAAAGAAGCCTCGTTAACCGACCAAGTTTTGCGGTTTTACGGAACTTATGATCCCGATGAAATTGGGAAGGAGTTGAAGATCAGCAAACCTCTGATAGAGAATACCGACGGCCACTGTGGACCGGAAACTAACGCTGTCTACGAAAGGCGCACCGATCCGTGCATATGCCTAGAGGGAAGCGGCAATTTCTATAATAAAAACTACAATCAGGTATATAACAATGCGGCGTATAAAACGATTAATGCCTGGACCTGGGGAGAGTCGGGAGATTCCTATTACATCAACGCATATAATCTGTATCCAACCTGCTACGGCCTTAAAAAAGGCTCAAAATTCGTCATGGCAGCCGCAAATTTTCCGTATGAAAGTGTGATTTATGGAGATAAAACTCTGAAAACTTATAACGGTTCATGGCAAGATACCTATATGGACATATCTACAAAAGCGGGCTTCTACAGGGTTTTTACCCTGGACTATAACTACGGCACGTTGGATAATGTCTGCTTGTTTGCGGGAAAGTTTCAATACAAAAGAAAAGAAGAGCACCCGGGATCTTACGTATCGAGGAAGGATTATAGTCGAAGTGGTTCGATGACAATGAGGACGTCGTCCGGAGGTGATAAGAAGGGTTGTTACCAATCCGGCGTAGCTTATGGAGATAATAGGCAGGTTTGGTTGAGATCTGAATATTGCTGTAACAAAGGAGGTGTTAAGTGTGGATGTGATGGAGACTACTATTGCTATGTCATGTCTGGCGGCTCTACTGCAGATTCGGGATGGTATCGCGTAGGAAATTATCAATATAATTATCGAGAAAAAAATTGCGCCAATATTGCCTCCGGAAAAAACGGATGTGAGGCAGTAATGACGGTTAAGAGAAGCCCCACCTGTTATAGAACGTACAACTCAGCGGGGGATGAAACATATAACGATTGCGGCGCCAGGGACACTTTGACGCACACAGGCGATGTGAGTACTACTGTTAACTATACAATAACCTGCGATAGCGGGGGCAATTGTACGGCGTATAACCCGCAAAACGTCAGCCTGAGTAGCCAATATATATCCTGGAAGACCGTCCAAAAACAATACGAAGACTTCCCCTACAGGCTTAATAATTTCTTTTTTGTCAACGTCGGCAACGTGCCATACTCTACCGACGCAACATTGGAGGATATTTTGGCGAACAAAAATTGCGGGACGCTGACGGATGAAAAAGGAGACAATTGGTTCTGTTTTTGCGGAGATGGAAATTTTGAAGTAACGTTTGAATCAGGGCATAGAAGCTTGGCGTTTAGAGATATTAGTGACTCCGAGATGCAATACACGACCTTTGAAGATTCCACTAGATCCAGCTTTGTAACTAGCAACATGTCTTTTTATGTTACCGATAAGAAAGAATTCTATTTGAATACGGATCAACTTACCAAGAAGGACGCCAATGGAAACTGTTATTTCACAATGGAGGTGGAACAGGGCCTAAGGGTTGTTTCGGTGGAATTGACCAATCGTAAAGATAAATTCGTTCAGCCCGTGGTCGAAGTGTATGAAGAAGGAGAAGCCACACCGAACTACGATTGCGCCGTAAAAGGGGATGGATCGACGGCCCAGGTTATAACATTCAGAACTACAACGAAGGCTTCTTTCAATGTTAATGTGGTGGTGCCCTATTCCTGGTTGGAGGAGACGGACTTTCGCCAAATATCAAAACCGGTTAAAGTCTATTCTAATAGCGATAAACATTCCATTGACGTTGACTTTATATCTCCGCCGTCATCGCTGGTAACCAGACTTAGCAACGAAGATTTTCCCAACAGTAAAGGTACCTGCACCATTACAGCCGAAAGAAAATTAGCGTCTTTCATTTTAAGTGGCAACTACGACTACGTAAAGCAGGAAACCTGGACCAAGTTCTACGATTCGCGGATAGATTACTCGCGACTCGGCTCCCTTCAACTTACAGCAACTGCTGTCCCCTCAACGGTGCCAAATACATCAAACACTGCTATCTCCCCAAGCAAGTCAAATACATCAAACAGCGTGAGGAGCTACGGATCCAACAATCAGGTTTGGGCGGAAACCAGATGTAGTTGCAGTTCTCCGAGAACGTATTACGTTCCAACTGATATAGTTTTAAGCTTT
Source organism: Holosporaceae bacterium (assembly GCA_031274295.1). GTDB lineage: Bacteria > Pseudomonadota > Alphaproteobacteria > UBA3830 > UBA3830 > JAIRMQ01. The sequence goes on along the minus strand of JAISQI010000028.1, from coordinate 16,372 downwards.
TGGAGCTATAATTACCGGTGTGATTCCTACACAGGATGTCCGGAAGCCTACGCCGATTGCTCCTACGATTATGGTATTGAGGCGGGCTCCGGATGGGAATTAGAGGGCGCTACGAGAAAAATTGAAAAACTAACAAACGGTAGCAGTTATCGGGAACACTATTATTGGAGTTCCAGTGCTTGTAGAAGCGGCTATGACTATGATTACTATCTTGCCAAGGATATCATAATAGGATGTACGGGCATGATAACCTTTAGTCGAGATCCGAACTGTTACCGTATTATGGATCTGAACGGCAAAATCACCGAAGACACCTGCTATGCCACGGATGAACTTAGAGAAGGTGATAAAGTCGTTTCCACCGACGACTGCATCAGAAATTACGACAACGAGCGTAAAGCCCTTAATACATGTCCCAATAGCGTCTACGGAAGCAGCTACAATCGTGATCCCGAAAAGGACGTTCCTTGCAAAGATCCCTGGTCATTTTCAGCGTCAAATTTTACCGATAACAATTGGAGCGATTCCTTTGGCGCATATACATGCCCAGTTGAAATTCCTGCGAATGTATTCAACCTACAGTTGAGTGATCCGGTGGAACTTTATCAAAATTCCTGTTTCAATGACGTTTGTGCAGCTCTGGGGTCCAGAGTCAGACAGAACATTCTTGCGGTTGATTTGGAGAAATACAGCGATGATATCAATTGCCATAGCTATAGCACGGTTGCCACCAATTGCACTCTGGAACTTGCGTCCCGCACGGTTCTAACCGGAGCAGTAGGTAACGTAGTGGTCAAAGCGCAAAAGTCGAACACGCCCCAGAGTGTGACGATCTCTCCGGAAGAGTTTAATTTTGAGATTGAAGGAACGGGATATTATCTCGTGAAAGTTCCGTGCCAAAATGTATATATCTCCAGCGTGAAAATGCTAGATGAAACTCCGTTCCTAAGATATACGCATCCTAATCTGATGACGGATGGCATAAAAAACGTAAGAATTATCGATTTCAACAAAAATAATGGTGGCAAACCTCAATCCTACGGCCATGTTACTTTTGAAGCCGTCTTCCCGAAATATGAAATTTGGAATCACCTGAAATTTTGGACTATTTATGATAAGAACAACTATATTCGTCCTACGGATTCCGTTGTGGGAGACTACTTTCTCCAAATAATGGATCATGAGAATAATGTTCCGGGTCTCGAGTGGAAATTCCCCCACTATACGAATAGTGAAAATGGTCGCACAGGATACGGCAGCGACAGCAAATACTATGAAGAATACGCAGTCAAATATTTATTTTCGGGATTGCATCGGGTGTTTCTCCCCTACGGAGAGTTTGAAAAAGGAGGGGCTGGATTCGATATGTTGGATTCCATCAAGGCTTCGCTCGTTTTCGGAGGGCTTACGCTCAATATGAACTATGTTCTCTGTAACAATAATTATCAAATTAGCGCCGGCGACAATGAAATAGTGCCGTCTGTTATAATTCCGCCCGAAACGGCTCTGACAAAGGTCGCTTCCGATGCGTATCGCAAGCTGCAAAATGATTTTCCCAACGCGAAAATTTATATAATTAAATATAAAACGAAAAAGGAGACGGGTTTCGACTCCTGCGCCTCCAATATTTATTTTGCGGATTCGGAATCCGAGCTAAATGAGCGGCTGGAGGAAGTCGCAAAGGATATAAAGTCTTTCGCGCAATATCGCGATGCGCTGGTCGACGAGACTTGATAAGGAAAATTACATGCAAAGTTATCTATTAAAATATAAAAAAGAGCTAATCATTATCGCCGTCAGCCTATTGGGATCTTTTTTGGGATACGCTTTCGATTTTTACTACATTATATTCAATGGCGATTTCTCAATGCGCTTTTCAGACGCGGATGACTACATGATGATGACAAGACTGCGGGATTTCTTTGTCCATGGAGATATGGCGTATTCTCTGATTCACAGAGTTAATGTTCCGTTCGGCGTAGACATATACTGGTCTCATCTGTATGATTTTTTTCTGATCGTTCCCATAGGGTTCGTTAATTTGTTTCTTCATTCCATTGATAAATCAATAGAATATGTCTGCTTTTTCTCCGCTCCCGTTATAAAAGGTGTTCTATGTCTGATTACCTATAGCTTTTTCAAAAAAATAGTTGTTAAACCCCAAGCTTTTTTGGGAGCGCTGCTGTTGGCCATAACGCCAGATCTGGACGAAATTACGCAGTTTGGGCGGCCGGATCATCACATTTTCATTCTAATGTTTGAAATAATATACCTCTATACGCTGGTGAATATTATAAAAAATAATTTTTCTAAAAAGGCCGATTACGTTAAATCTGGAATTGTAGCGGCCTTGTGCATATGGGCCGCCGTCGAAACATTGTCTCTAGTCCTATTGGCGGAAATCGTGTTGTTTTTCTCGTCCTATAATGACGTTCGCAAAGTGAAATTTTTGTATGCCAAAGCCATAGCGACGGCCTGTGGAATAGGAATTATCGTTCTTCTGTCTTTTCCATTAAAATTGGATCACGTCGTTGGGCTTGTTGCGCTAACGTTAACGGCTATGATTACCATTCGCCAACTAAGTCACTGGCATTTTATGTCGTTGGTGATATTATTGGCTTTTTTCAGAGATAGCTCCGCCGTCTATGATAAAATTTCTTCAATGCATCTTGTGTTGTACCTCTGCGCGTCGCTTTATTTCGCCGTCAATGCTTTTTATCTCGAATATAGTTCCAAAATTTCAATAAAATTTTCTGTTGCAACTGGATTGGTTTTGGGAGCGGCTTTTTTGTATAGATATCCAAGATTTTTGTTAGGAGTGGAAGGCGGAGCCAGTGATTTTTTGCGTCAAGTGTGGTTTCCTCATGTCCAGGACCTGACTTCGCCGCTGGAATTTAGCTACAACGATTCAATATGCTTCTGTTTTTTCGCCGTTACTCTATTCGTGGCGATCTATGATCAAATTTGCCGCCTGACAAGAAAAAAATACGAAAATATAGACGTTTTTTGGTGGGTGCTTATTGTTCTAAATGTCGTGTATTGCGTATTCGCCTCTCTGGTGCGTCGCATGATACCAAGCACAGCCGTGCTAAGTTTGCCGTTGTTTCTGAATTTTGCCATGAACGGATTGATCTTTAAATCTTACTCCGAAAAAATAAAAGTCGTCCTAGCGTGCGCGTTGATTCTATTCCCCGCCGTGAGTATAAAATACGTCCACATGCTAAAAGAATTAATATTTCATTCCGCCGATTTTCTAGGGTATTTTAAATATAAGCAACAGGAAATATACGAAGAGGACGGAGTTTTTAGGTTTCTCAACAATGAATTGGGACCAGATCCAGTCGTGATTATGGCGGATCCATATTCGGGGCCGAGACTTTTGTATCACACCAAACATAATGTCGTTGCCGTACCGTTTCACAGTCAGGAAAAAGGCGTAATTTCCTCTCTCACGATAACCATAAAATCTAGGACCGAGGAGAAGGAAACTAAAGAAATTTTAAAATCAACGAATTCGTCCTATGTTTTTATAAATAAACGCATGTGCGCGTGTCCGGGATCATCGACTAACCTCGCAAATTTCATGATGCATGGACATATTCCGAAATGGATCAAGCCGATGCAACTGCCGATTTCAGAAGGTAAATTTATACTTGCTAAAATATGTAAAGATCAACTGTAAATTCCATAAGGGTCTTTTAATCTCTAGCCAAATCGTCTATTGGTATACCAAGAATTTCCTAAATATCAAAAGGTTTCCTTTGGAAAATTCATCTAATTCTAAGCCATGTTTTTCGCAATGCTGTTCCAATATATCCAACACTGCATTAAATTGTGCAACTATATTAGGATCGTCGAGAATGTTTTTTTCTCCACAATTTATGAATACATCGCCAAGCTCTTGAACTATTTTTTTAAGATTTTCCGCCGATTGATCCGCGACAAGATCTTGAGATATTTTTTTGAGATTTTCCAGCGAGCTCTCATTGGGGCTCTTCGGACAAGGATCCATACAACTGATATTTAGCGCTGCACAAAAGGCTATACCTACTCCGAAGGACTTAATAAAATCTTTCATTTTCTTCCCTTTTATTTTATTATATATGAGTTAATATACTTTTCATTTTAGATCAAGTAAAACTTGCAAAGCTTTTGTATTTATTTTTTGAATTTAATTTCAGTGAGTAAGATAAAAACAGGAAACCGTATCAAAAAATTCACATTTTTAAAAAAGAGGGATAATTCGATCATGTTTAAAGAAAAAGTACAGCAAATAATTTTTTGTTTAGTCGGAATTATTGGAATTAATGCATGTGTATTAATGAGAGCGTACGCTATGATCCTCAAAAGTCCTGAGAAAAACACAGACGCGGCTAAGCCTAACCTTCGTACTCCAGTCATGCGGCCACCTGAATTGGCCGACGCTTATTTTCTAAAAGATCTTGCATCATATCCTCTCCTTACTGGCAAAGACAGTGACAGCCTGCTTCTTCGCACCGTATTTGATGACGAAAGTTCTCCAGCTCCCAACAACTCTTAAATATCGCCAGTTTAAAGGGTTAAAAAACACTTCTTTTGAAACTCAATTATGTTAGGTTCTTGGCTAACTTATGCCGATCGGAAATAAAAATATTTGAGTTGATTGTTGGAATCTTTATCTATTATTTTATTAATTATTAAAAATGAAATTACTCAAATTATGATGAATATAAAAGTAAAAAGGATAATTTTTTGTTTGATCGTAGTCATCGGGATCATTGGGGGTACATTGCCGAATGCATACTCCATGAAGCAAGAAAATCTCGGAAAAAACTCAGACATCCCTGCATCTGCCCCTTCAACGGCGCCATTGCCCATGCTTATCTTCCACGAGTTCGAACCTCCATACCCTTCCGATGACATCAAAGTAACCATCTTGGGGAATGGGCATTCTTCTGGAGACAGCAGGTGTATTTATTGGGGAAAGAGCGCTCGTTTTGAAGCTCAAGGTAGCAGAAATCTTATGATTCTTCCTCCGATAAAAATATGCCGCAATGAGGACTACACAAGCGATGAGGAGTTTAAAGTCGAGTTTATCAACATAAAAGTGAAAATTAATAAATTCATCAGTATTATGAGAGGCGCAAATGTGACATTTACCAACTGCGAGCTGATAATGCCAGAAGATTCAAGTCTTGAAGAACGAAAACATGCGCTGAATGTGATGAGCTCAAGTCGCGTAAATTTTTCAGGGTGTAAGATAAATAGTCTTACAGTTTCGCTTTTAGATGGATCTTCTGGCGAATTTTCAGATTGCATTTTCAATGTGGAAGAGCTAGGAGGACAAATTCCATGTTTTCTTGCATCGGGGTATGCTAAAGCGCAGTTGGAAAAATGCTATTTCTTGGGTGGCAGTGAAGAAGGAAATTCTCTCCTCTTTCATCTCTACGGGAAAACAGAAGCCTTCGTGCAGGGTTGCAATTTTGAAAGGGGAAGATGCCTAATTTTAAATGAAAGCAAGGGGGAATTTCGTAATTCTCAAATATCCAAGCTAATGATAGCTAAAGAAAGCATGGGAACCGTTGAAGATTCCTTTATAGCAGAAGCACGTGTTCAGTTTTATTCTCTATTCTATGCACGAAATGTAACCTTTACATCACAATTATATATTAACAGATGCTCCAAAGCATATGGAGACAATCTTATAATTCAAGTAGAACAACCATTTCCCTCTATTTTAGTTGAAGAGAAATCGTCATTGGAATTAATGGGCCCTCTGGTTCTCTATAACAACAGTGTAGGCTCGGATATTATGCTGCGATCAGGTTCCAAATTATATTTACAAGAGATTCTAACATCAATAAATAGGCCGCCTTGGATTATTGTATGTAAAAGTTTAATTTTTCATAGAAGAAATTTCAAACATATGCTTCCGGAAGTATCGCCAACAGAAACGCTGCCAACTGATAATTTTAATTATCTGAGTTCTGCCGGGATATTTATGGTCAACATGGAGGGTGGAATTGAAGCAATTACCGGAACCAGTGAAATCATTATTTCCAAGATGATGTACTCCAATGCTAGCTATATCTTTGCTCAGCCGAGTAAGCGTCCTCCGATACTTCCGTTATGGCTTATTCCAATGTCTGGTTTAAGATCTACGCTTCGGATTGACAAGTTTGGAAAAGTGTATAGCGGTTCTATACTCACTGAAGATATGGACGAGAATAAAAAAAAGTATACTGGGCGTTGTCCACCAATCACAAAGGAAAGTTTGAAGTCTGATACAAAAAACATATGGCTAACAAGAATCTTTATCGGTAAATGTCCGATATGCCAGGGGAGGTATAAAAGCCCATGCGACGCTGTCATATTGCCATGTGGTCATACCTGCCATATGCAGTGTGCTGGAACAACGATAAGCTGTTTGGCTTGCAAGGGAAAACCGCGAATAGATCGCGTCTTACTTATAAATTGGTAACACATAGCAATTTCAATCATAAATCCGTAGGCTCCGATAGAGTCAGCGGATTTTTACTTTAAGCTTCTGTTGAGATTATCGCGCAAAGGGTGTAGAGTGTGATCAAACTAAAAAATGGATTGAAAATGACACTTCCTATTATGCCGCAAGGTACAGCAATTTGGTTGGTTGAAAATACCGCTTTAACTTTTGAACAAATAGCTAAATTTTGCGGGTTGCATGTTTTAGAAGTTCAAGCCCTTGCCGATGAACAAGTATCTGCTGGAATGATAGGAGTTGATCCAATAAAATTAGGACAGCTGACCCAAGAGGAAATCGACAGATGCTCCGCCGATTCGAGTGCGACGCTATCTTTCGCTACTCCAAAATTTACGACAGCACCGAGAAAAAAATCCAAGAGAAAATATACTCCTCTTTTAAAAAGACAAGAACGTCCAGACGCCATTGCTTGGTTAATAAAATTTTATCCGGAAATGTCCGATGCAAATATTTGTTCTCTACTTTCCACAACGAAAGCGACAGTTCTTGCTATTCGTAATAAGACTCATTCCAGAATTAGTGAGTTAAAGCCTAAGGATCCAGTTTTACTGGGTTTTTGTTCTCAAATGGAATTGGATGCGGCGATTGCTGAAATCAACCCCCAAAGCGTGGAAGAATCATAAAAATCATGTTGTCCGCAGAAGCCAATGTATTTTTAAGTAACATCTGTGATTTACATGCGATTGAAAAGCTAGCGCTCTCTGCCTTTCACAATGGAAACATGGGAGAATTGTTCATCGAATACAAAGAAGGTGAATCAATAAAGATAGAAAATGGACTTGTTCAAACTCCAAACTTTGTTTTTAAAAGAGGATTCGGGCTACGCAGTTTTAAAAATGAAGCATCCTGCTATTCCTATTCGTCTTCGCTCGATGAAAAATCCATGAAACAGGCTCTGGAAATTGTAAAATCTGGCGATCGCAATGTAAACGTAGAAATCAGAAATAGCATCAACGATCTATATGATCATGGATATTTTCTGAATTCTATTGATCTGGAGAATAAGATCCAATTTCTTCAGGAGATCGATTTTTATGCTCGCAAAAAAACGTCAAATATCAAGCAGGTAATGGCGAATCTTGAGGGTTCTTGGCAAATTATATCAATTCTATCGGATGATGGAAAAAAAACGCTGGATATTCGCCCTTTAGTTCGTCTATCGGTGTATATAGTAGTTGAGAAAAATGGAATTCTAGAAAGTGGATTATGTGCGGGGGGAGGGCGTTTTGGCTATGATGAATTTTTAAACGAAAAAACGAAAGTTCAATATGTCGATGAAGCTCTCAGACAAGCGGAAATCAAAATAAAAGCCCTCAAGGCGCCAGTTGGAGAGATGCCAGTTGTTTTGGGAAATGCATGGACTGGTATACTGCTGCATGAAGCGGTAGGTCACGGTTTAGAGGGAGATGCAATACGCAAAGAGACATCATCCTTTCACAATATGTTAGGTGAAATTATAGCCTCTCCCGATATTACCGTTGTGGATGATGGTACAATTCCTTATCGTCGAGGTTCCATCAACGTGGATGATGAAGGTAATGATTCTCAGCGTACCACATTAATCGAAAAAGGAAAATTAGTGGGATTTATGCAAGATCGGATGAATGCTCATTTGATGAAAACAAGCGTAACGGGAAACGGTAGACGTGAAAATTACAAGTCTGTACCGATTCCGAGAATGACTAATACTTTTATGATGGCTGGTAATTATTCACGCGATGAAATGATTTCAAGAGTAAAAAAAGGAATTTTCGCCAAGTCATTTTCTGATGGTCAGGTGGACGTCACATCTGGGAAATTCGTTTTTTCCGCGGCAGAGGCCTATCTCATAGAAAATGGAAAGATTTCTACTCCAGTAAAAGGAGCGATGCTAATAGGGGATGGTCCGAGCATTCTTAAAAAAATTTCCATGGTGGGGAATGATTTCTCACTTGATAATGGAATTGGAACTTGTGGAAAGGATGGCCAATTGGTTCCGGTCGGTGTGGGAGAGCCAAGTGTGTTGATAGATAAAATCACAGTTGGCGGAGCAAAATTATAGGAGAAAAATATGCTTTGCGACAGACTAATAACAAAACTCGTTAAAGAAAAGAATATGATTGATCCTTTTGTGGATAAGCTGGCTCAGAAGTCAGTAATTTCTTATGGAGTTTCATCCTATGGCTATGACGCGCGTGTCGCTAATGAATTCAAGATTTTTACCAACGTCCATAACGCTGTCATTGATCCTAAAGATTTTTCTGAGCAAAGCTTTGTGGATAAAAAAACCGACTGCTGTATCATTCCGCCCAACAGTTTTGTTTTGGCGCGCACCGTGGAATATTTTAAAATTCCCAAAAATATTTTTGTACTGTGCGTTGGAAAATCCACCTATGCTCGCTGTGGGATTATTGTAAACGTAACGCCGCTTGAACCGGAGTGGGAAGGACATGTAACATTGGAATTTTCAAATACTACTCAATTACCGGCTAAAATATATGCAAATGAAGGCGCATGTCAGTTTCTTTTCTTTAAAATAGAAGAAATTTGCGAAATTTCTTATAAGGATCGTAATGGAAAATATATGGGACAGCGCGGAGTAACTCTTCCAAGGATACACACTAAATGACAGGATTTTTGATATTCCTTTTTCTGGCGACGTTTTTTCTTATGACGAAATTAGGGGAGATTTTCGGTAAACGCGTTGGATTTTATGTGAAAAAAGAAAATCTATATGATGTATCGTCTGAAAATTGCATACAGGAAATAACGATTTCAGAATTTGATAAAAAAATTCTACGCATAAAAAAAATCTACCCGCTTTTTGATCAGGATGATTTTTTGGATAAATCAAAAAAAGCCTTTGAAATGATTTTTAGCGCTTATTCTAAAGGGGATACTAGGACTTTGCATAAACTTTTATCTCCTAGAATTTTTCGAGCGTTTTCTATGGCAATTGACGACAGGAAAAAACGAGGAGAAATCATCGAAGGAATATTAGTGCGTTTTATCAGTAGTGAGATCATTGATGCCGACGAAGGAAACGAGGATATTTTTATTACCGTAAAGTTTGAGACCGAACAGAGCAATGTTCTCAAGTCTAAAGATGGCACAGTTCTGGAAGGTAATGCAGATTTCGTCGAAAATCGCACAGAGATTTGGTCATTTTCTCGAAAAAAGTCGTCTCAAGATTCTAGATGGTATCTTTATGAAATAAAATCTGAATAATGTTTTCTAGCGGATTAAATCTAGCATTATATCATCCTCAAATTCCTCAAAATACCGGAACGCTTTTGCGATTGGGTTCTTGTTTGGGAATTTGTATAAATCTAATTCGACCATTGGGATTTATTCTCGATAATAAAAAACTAAAACGTGCCGGAATGGACTATATAGAATTTGCAAATTACAGGATTTTTGATTCATTTAACAGTTTTCATGAGGAGTTTAAAAGTAAACGGTTGATAGCCCTTACCTGCGATAGCTCCGTTGCTCATAATAAATTTAAATATAAAATGGACGATGTTTTGGTTGTAGGATCAGAACATTATGGATTTTTAAGAGAAGATCTTGCTAAAATCCACAATCATGTGAAAATTCCAATGCTTCCTCACAGGCGATCCTTAAATATGGCAATTTCTGCAGCCGTGGTCTTATCGGAGGCTATGTCGCAGCTTAATTCCTATCCTACATTGTAAAGAATATGGGCAGAATGGTGTGGGGAAGTCTTTAACCGCGTCCGTTGTCTGGGACAGAAGTTTTACTGTTTTGGCAGGCATCAGGTTCTTTTTAATTGGATAAAATTCATAAAAGAATATTGTTTCCGGCTTTCATTATCTCTCGATTTATGCCATGAATATTGCATAATTCGGTATTAGTTGTGAAAAAAATAATTTTAGTTTTAGTTTTTCTAGTTTTCAACTCTCAGGCAAAATATAACATTGTTGATTTCACATTAAAAAATGGTCTTAGGGTAGTTTCTATCGAGAAAAAAACTTCGCCTATTATTTTCTTTTCCGTTTGGTACAAATGTGGTTCCCAATGCGATGCCATTTCCAAATCGGGAGTGGCTCACTATCTGGAACACATGGCATTTTGTTCCAATAAGATGGAATTTAGCAATTTCCTTGAGGATATTGGGGCCAGTAAAAATGCATTCACGTCGATCAACACGATATGCTTTTATGAAGTAGTTCCTAAGGAAAATATAGAAGCTGTTTTTGTTCATGAAGCCAAGCGTATGGTATCGTTTAACATCGAGGATCACGCTTTTCTATCGGAAAAAAAAGCTATTCTGGAAGAGCGCAGCATGAGAATTGACAATAATCCGGACGGAGCACACCGCGAAGTCATATTATCAAATGTTTTCAATAGAGAAATCGGCGGAACGGAAATTATCGGATTAAGACATGAGATAGAATCCTTAACGCAAGAAGATTTGTATAAATTTCACGATCAGTGGTTTGTTCCCAATAATGCGATAATTGTTATATCCGGTGATTTTGATTTAAATCAAATAAAGGCGTTAGCTGAAAAGTATTTCGGAAAAATTCCTCCCAAAGAACTAACCAAAATATCCGTAAAAAACTCTGTTCCTATATGTTTAAAGAAAATTGAATACAGCTCTCCTAAGAATGGAGAACTATCGTCGATTGAATACATATATCGGGTACCTTTCTCATCGCAAGGAAATTTTAGAAAAACCATAGCCTTTGATATTGCAATCAGGATCATAAACCAACCGGCCTTTTTTGTAACGAGAATGTTAAAAGATGTTTTAAATAGCGCAACCAGCGTTAAATTTGGATACGAGAGCAGAATATTTCAACATGATATTGTTGTTTTAGAAATTGGATCCAACTCAATTGATAATTTGTATCGTTCAGAAGATACCTGGAATCATTTGAAAAACAAACTAACTCATGCTGGAATTTCGAAATCAGAATTGGATATTGTAAAAAAACAATATCTAATTGCTCTTGCCTATAAAAAGGACGATATCGAAGAAATGTCTCATTATTTAGGGTGGCTACTGATGTGTGGGTACTCTGTAGATGAAATTAGATCTATGGACGACATAGTGCAATCAATTTCTGAAAAAGAATGTGCCGATCTTTTGCGAGAGGTGTTTTCCAAAGAACCAATGGCAATTTCCCGAAGTGTTCCCCGAGGGTACGATCGTGAATAAAATAATGGTTTTTATCCCCTATATTTTATTTTTTAACTTGCTTTACGCCAATGCAGTCGCAAAAACTCCATTGATACCGCCGCATGAAACAGCTCTCCCAAAAGAGTATATTCATGGGGATAAATTAGATGTTTATCCGACCAAAGTTAAAGAGCTAACCAGTGGTCGAGGTATTAAATTTTGGTTCATGAAGGATAATAGCGCTCCTCTGGTGCACGTAAAAATAGCATTTAAAAACTCCGGCGCTGCCCATCAAGAAAAAACAAAAGCTGGAATACCAATATTTTATTCGAATGCTGTATTCTGTGGTTCAGGAAAATATTCAAAAACGCAATTTGCAGAAGAATGTTCAAATTTATCGCTGATAATACGCTGTAAAGCAGATTTTGATCGCATGTATTTTTCTCTAACCATTCCAAAAATTGTTTTGGATAAGTCAGTTGCGATCTTTAATGCTTTAATTACGCTTCCGAATTTTGAAAATGATAAGGTAAAAATAATACAAAACGAAATTGTGAGTTATTTACAAAACTACGCGATGGATTCCAGCGGCATCGCTTCCCATTCTATTATACCATCGATAATTTTTAAATCTCATAAATATGAAAGTGGAATATTTGGCTCTCCAGAAGATTTCATGCAATTGTCAGTGGAAGACCTAAAAAACTATAAGGCAAAATTTTTAGTAACAAGTAATGTGGAAGCTTGCGTATTCGGAGATATTTCAGAAAGTGAGGCAACTCTATTAATTGATAAAATTTTTTCCGGAGTCGAAGATGGTAAACCATCTCCAGACAATATCGCAGATGTTGTTCCCCAATTAAATTCTGAAATAAAAAAATATTATGCAGAGGGTCCACAGAGTCTAATTTTGTTCGTATTAAAAACGGAACGCCCAAGATCTATAAAACGACATGCCGCGATGCTTCTCTACAAAATACTGGGCGAAGGATACATTTTTAAAGGAAGAATCCTTTCGAAACTTAGAACAGAAAAAGGGTTAATATATAGCGGAGCGGTCCATCATATTGACTGGAATCATTCCAGTTATGTTTTAGGAAAATTGCAGACTGATAATTCAAAAGTGCTAGATACGATTAATCTATTGAAAACCATCGTCAAGGATCTTCGGGAAAAAGGAATAAACGAGTCAGAATTACAATTCGCTAAAAGAAATGTAAAAGGGAGCATATTGGTGAATCTGAGAACTTCAGAAAATTTGTGCAATTTTTATTTCAATAAAAAATTGTTCGGATTTGATCTTAATGCCTTGTCGGAGACAATCGAAAAAATTAACGGAGTAATCTTGAAAGAAGTTAATACTCTTGCCAATAGCATTTTGGATGAAAATAACATGTCATTTGTTGTTATAGGGGGTAAGAAATGACAAACACTACCCATGTATTTTTAAAAGCGGGTTTATCTGGGGTTAAAAGATGCGCAATAATATGTTTTGGATTAGTTTTTTCCCAATTATCTTTTGGTAATTCTACTTGTGATTACGAAAGCAAACTGAAAAAATTCGTTCTAAGTAATGGCATAGACGTAATTCTATATGAGAATTTCCGTATGCCAGTTGTAATAGTCGGGATAATTTTTCACACAGGATCATCAGATACTCCAACCAATAAACAAGGTATTACCAAAATAATTGCTGAAAATTTTATCGACGAGGATGCGTATACTAAACTATTGGATCTTGGAGTGTCATGTGAAATAAGTGTTAATGGAAAATACACGGAAATTTTAGCGACAGTAAATCCGCAACATATGAAAAGTTTTTTTCAAATTATTTGTGAGAATGATTTTTCCATAAGGGATTTAGATATATTAAAAAAACAAATAATCATTGATAATAGATTGATTCATAATTGTTTTCAGGACGCAATTTCCAATGAAATCTGCGCAAATATAAAATACAAAAATTCAAATATCGACAATATAGTAAATGAAAAAGCTTTTTTATCCATTTCTCAAGATGATGTGGAAAAATATTTCGAACAATTCTATCAAAAATGCCATATATCTCTCATTGTGATCGGAGCCATAGGTCATAAGAATCTTATTAAATCACTACAATCGACGATATGCTACTTGGATCCAAGACGACCAATATCAGATGATAGCTGTGTTAATCAAATTTCCAGATTTGTTCACTTGGAAAACAAATACATTGGTCGATCTTTGCATTACTTCTATAAAATTCCTCAAGAAGATTTAGCTTTAGCCGATTCTTTTTTTTACATTTTTAACCATGAGGTGTTTAGATTTTTTGAAAAGGCCAATCAAATGATTTCTGGCTATAAATGCCTCGATGTAATCACAAACGGAGATAGAGTACAGCAAATTATTTTTCAACCTAGATTTGATGTATCTCTGGTTGATTTGCAGAAAGCATATGAGGTTTTTGTCGATCGTATTTGTAAGCAAGAAATCTCCACTGACGCTTTAGCAAAAATTAAACTAATCAATGATTATGACAGGCAGTTTTTATCGGGAGATCTGCTTGGAATCTATGCTAAAATTAAAAAAGATTATTTAGGCAAACCGTATACAAAGACCGAAATAAATAACTCTCAACAATTTAATGCATTTTGTGAGAAAATTTTCAAACATAATTTGATTTTAAAAATTACAACTCAATACAACCCGGATAAATAACCATGTCGCAAAAATTGAAAATAATTATTTCTGTTATATTAGTTATTGTGGTTTCAACTCCTGTATTGTTTAAAAAAGAAGAGAGATTCATAGCTATTTCCGAAGTTAAAAATAACCATGGTGTAAAAGCATATCAAATACGTGTTAATAGCGACAATATACTCCATATAAAATGCAAATTTAGAAATACGGGCGTATTACACAATACATATGAGAAATATGGCATTTCGGCTGTTATAGGAGACCTTTTATGTAGAAAAATCAATGGACTATCTTCCGAAGATACTAAGGAAAAATTATTAGAACTGGGAGTAAAAAATCTTTCTGTTAACGCTCGGGATGACGATATAGTATTGTCTTTCTATGTTCTAAAAGATAAAGCTCCGGAGACGCTGCACTTTTTATCGTCTGTATTTTTTAAACCAGAATTTTCAAAAAATGATTTGGAATTTGTAGAAACAAAATATCCGGAAATCCTCGATCTGGATTCATCTCATCCTAAGAAATTACTTATGGATAAACTAATGGCTATGCTATACCAAAATCACAACTATGGACTAAATAACAGCGGGACTGCTCAAGCCATAGCTAGCATCACTGAAGATGACGTTCACGACTTTATAAAATCAAATTTTTCAAAGGATAGATTGGAGGTTTTTTTTACGGGAAACATGTCGCAATCCGAAATCGAAACTTATCTTGAAAAATTGATCTCAAAACTGCCTGAAAAAAATCAGAAAAAATTCCTTTCCGAGATAAATTTGTTATCCTCCTCCTTATCCGAAAAAAAAGAAACCGTTATACATAAAAAAGATATGGGAAATATCGTTGGAATAATGTTTGGAGTTCGTGTGGATAATCTAAGCGAACAGGAAAAAGCGGCTGCGCACATCATAATAAAAACATTATTCGATAGAAAAATTGGTGATTTCTCCGTGGGACTAAGATTGCGCAACATCTCTTACGGTATAAATTGTCATATTTTACATCGGCGTTTTTCAAGCGTTTTCTGTTTTTGGAATTACGTTGATAAAGAGGATTTAGCAAGTTATAACCAATACTTGAAGGAAAAAATAAGTCTCTATGCTAAAAGATTAAATATCAAGAAATTAGAGCAAGTAAAAGAAAATCTCATGGCGCAATCCAGAACTAATTTTACGAATTTATCAGACATGGATCAGAAAATAAAATACAATTCTTTACCGTTTTCGGAAATAACGCCAGAGATCCTAATGAAAGTCGCCGGAAAACTCTTTAACGAACCAAAAATAAGGATCGTGTACATTCTGCAATAATACTAACCGAGGAGAAAATAGTTCATAAAAATCTTGATTCCTCATGAACAAGGGAGTAGTAGATATAGGGATTACGGAAGGATGACAGAGAGGTCGAATGTGGCGGTCTCGAAAACCGTTGTACGTACTGCGTACCGTGGGTTCGAATCCCACTCCTTCCGCCAGGTATTACTTTTTATGAATCCAGAAAAATCTAAAATCGCTTTAAAATATACTGAAACTGAGAGGATTGAGAGTTTTATCAATCTTTTTGAATCTGAAAAAATCTACTTGCATCTATGCTTTTATGGTACCATAATTGGTACCATATTTATGGCGCCAATTAGTAAGGAGGTATAGAAATGTATCAAATGTTGGACTTAATAATCCCAGCGTTAACATATGTCGATGAAATGAGGGATAGCCGTATTCGCAGCTCTAACCTGCGCGTAATTAAATGCGCACACGATATGTTATCTATCACCAGTCTTAGAGAGTACCATCTGATACGAGATAAGATTCCGTCTAATTACAGACATATGTCGAAGGATAAAATTATCAACGTTATGCGCAATGTGTTGGTTGATAACAAATTTGTATAAATGAAGGAATTATATGTTAACCGATACCGAATGCAGAGTAGCGAAAGCCAGAGACAAGATTTACGCCATAACCGATGAAAAGGGTTTATGTCTTGAGATTTATCCTAACGGAAGTAAGTGTTGGAGGCTTTACTATAGATATGGAGGGAAAAAGAAGCGCATAGCGTTG
>JAISQI010000018.1 GCA_031274295.1 Holosporaceae bacterium | reverse complement strand
GCGCCATCACTCACTCGGGATTAGATTTATCTGAAAACATGGAATTCATCGACATTGAAAAAAATAATATTTTTTTGTTGAGCACTAAAAACATCAGCAATAACACCGTCAAAACGTATCTAAACAATAATAATATTCCATCCGGAATCGTATTCGTTATTACTATTGTTTGCAATTATCCATTTTCAAGCGCCATGGCGAGTCAATTTTTTTCAGGCGGAAATAATACTATTAAAAATGATGGAAATGGAAGCAAGGGTTCTATGTATCTTCTCTGGGGACGTGGAGTTGGAATAGTTAATTAATCTTATGTAGCTATTCTATATGTTGCCGCATTTAACCTGCACACAGTTGAAATATAACTTGGGGTTTCATTGAAAATTTAGTATACTTCAGCAGCTTATTCGAGGGTTTTGAAAATGACGGATACGAATCAAGAAAAGGATTATAACGCGGACTCCATTAAGGTTCTCCGTGGACTGGACGCCGTAAAGAAGCGTCCGGGAATGTACATCGGAGATACGGACGACGGCAGTGGGTTGCATCATATGGTTTTTGAGGTTGTGGACAACGCGATCGACGAATCTTTGGCTGGCTACTGTAAATTAATTAACGTAACCATTCATCGAGACGGATCTGTTTCCGTTATGGACGATGGGCGTGGAATCCCAACAGACATGCACGCGGAAGAGGGCGTATCCGCCGCCGAAGTCATCATGACGCATTTACATGCCGGAGGAAAATTCGACCAAAATTCCTACAAAATCTCCGGCGGATTACACGGGGTTGGTGTTTCCGTTGTCAATGCACTTTCGGATCGTCTGGATTTATCTATCTGGCGAAATGGAAAAGAATACTTTATGAGATTCAGAAATGGAGTTGCTGATGCTCCCCTAAAGATCGTTGGAGAGGGTGGATCAAAAACCGGAACAATGGTGAGATTCTGGCCGTCTTCGGTAATTTTTAAAACGACGGAGTTTGTTTTTTCAACTTTGGAGCATCGCATGCGAGAGCTGGCTTTCCTGAATTCCGGCGTTCACATTGTTATTGAAGACGAGCGAACCGATGGAGATCCTCACATTGTGGATTTACACTACGATGGCGGTTTGAAAGAATTCATAAGGCATCTGGATCGCAGCAAAAACCCGCTAATCGACGCTCCCCTTTACGTTTCTGCCACCAAAGAAGATATCACGGTGGAAGTCGTATTGGAATGGACGGACAGCTATCACGAAACAATGCTCTGCTACACTAATAATATTCCCCAAGCGGATGGAGGAACTCATTTGGTTGGCTTTAGAAGCGCTCTGACAAGAGCCGTCAACTCCTATCTGTCCGAAAATATGAAAAAAGAAAAAATAACGCCGTCCGGAGACGACGCCCGAGAAGGATTAACCTGTATTTTGTCCGTGAAGGTTCCGAATCCAAAATTTTCTTCCCAAACGAAGGACAAGCTGGTTTCCTCAGAGGTTCGCGGAGTTGTCGAAAGCGTCGTGAGTGACACTCTAGCTACGTGGTTTGAAGAAAATCCAACGGAGGCAAAGAAGGTCGCATCAAAAATCATAGAAGCAGCCGCGGCAAGAGAAGCCGCCAGAAAAGCTCGGGAGCTTACACGTCGTAAAAATTCTCTGGAAATTTCATCTCTGCCGGGAAAATTAGCCGATTGTCAGGAAAAAGATCCGGTTCTGAGTGAAGTATTCATCGTTGAGGGAGACAGTGCTGGCGGGTCGGCTAAACAGGGTAGGGATCGTCGTACTCAGGCTATATTGCCACTGCGTGGGAAGATTCTAAACGTGGAGCGAGCTCGTTTCGACCGAATTCTTACTTCGGCGGAAATAGGTACATTGATATCGGCTCTTGGCACTGGAATTGGTGAGGATTTTAATGTGGAGAAAGCTCGTTATCACAAGATAATCATTATGACGGACGCCGACGTCGACGGGAGTCACATTCGAACACTGCTACTAACTTTCTTCTTCCGTCATATGAGACCGCTCATAGAAAAAGGATATCTCTACATAGCCCGTCCTCCGCTTTATCGAGTGAAACGTGGCACTTCCCAGGTTTATATCAGAGATGAAAAGGCTCTGGAGGATTATCTGCTAGATTCCGCTGTGCCAACCGCATCTCTCAAGTTGTTTAACGGAGAGGTGATTGCCTCCAATGACATTCGTGACTTTGTGTTGAAGGCGGAGAAAATAAAAAAGGCCATCTCACATATCAATAATAAAATAAATAACGCGACTTTGCTCGAAGGATTATTGCTGATAGGATTCATGAAGAATCAAGACAAATCTGCCATCTGCAATTATCTAAAAAAAGTCGATTACGGCGAATGGAACGTAGAAGACAACGAAGGCAGCTATATTTTTAGCAAAATTTTGAGAAATGTTACCGAAACATTTGAAGTTTCGAAGAATATTTTTGAATTGCGCGAAATACAGTCTCTTTCCGATGGATTGGAGGCGTTCTCTTCCTTTTCTCGTGGATTTGCGGAATTGAAAATAAAGGAAACAACGACGGTGGTGAAATCTCCTATAGATTTCTTTGATAACTTCATGTCAGCCGCGCGAAAGGGCATTACGCTTAGTCGCTACAAAGGTCTTGGTGAGATGGACGCCGAGCAACTCTGGGAAACCACTATCGATCCCAATGCTCGTGTGTTAATGCAGGTGAAGTTTTCCCATTCGGAAGAGGCGGATGAAATCTTCTCGACTTTAATGGGAGAAGTTGTCGAACCGCGTCGCGATTTCATACAGGAAAATGCGCTAAATGTTGTTAATTTGGATGTATAATGCCCCAAAAAAGGAGGAAATTATTTTCCAGAAGTAATCGTGGCCGCTTTTACAGTTTTTTTATTTCTTCCGGAATATTTTCCTTTGTAATTGGCTTTTTCGTGTTTTTGTTTTGCATACACGACATGCCGGATCTCGATAATCTAGAGACTAAAGGGCGTCGCGCCAGCGTAATTTTTGAATCCTACGACGGTAAGACAATCGCTACATATGGAGATTTATTTCGGAACGTTGTAAAGCTCGATCAACTTCCACGATATGTTGCAACCGCCGTAATAGCCATTGAAGATCGACGCTTTTACAAGCATCGAGGCGTAGATTTTCTCGGCATCATCCGTGCAATGTGGACTAACATCATAAATGGGCGAATTGTCCAGGGTGGATCTACATTGACTCAGCAATTGGCCAAGAATCTATTTTTGTCCCAAAATAAGTCCATTAAACGAAAAATTCAGGAATTAATTCTTGCTCTTTGGTTAGAAAAGAAATTCAACAAAAAGCAAATATTGTCCATTTACCTTAACAGAGTCTATTTCGGTGGTGGGGCTTATGGTATTGATGCGGCCGCCTATAGATTTTTTGGTAAAAGAGCCACTCAATTAACTCTCTATGAATCGGCAAAGTTGGCCGGAGTTCTGAAATCTCCGGTGACATACTCTCCTTTTTATAATGCAGGTAAGTCTGATAGCAGAACTGCTTTGGTCCTGTCTAATATGGTGGAGGCTGGATATATTTCCGAAGGTGAAATGAAAGAGGCTATGCTGGAAAAAGAAAGATTGAGTCGTCTTTCCATTCCGATGGATGAAAATCGCTATTTTACCGATTGGGCGCTGGAGCAGGTTCAAGAATTAATCGGCATAGATAACGAAGATCTGATCGTAAGAACCACACTGGATTCCAAATTACAGAAGAACGCTACTTACATCATCCGAAGCGTCTTAAATGATTATGGTTTTAAAAATGGAGCCAACCAGATGGCTCTAGTAGCTTTGGACAAAGCGGGAGCAGTGCGAGCCATGGTTGGAGGGCATACATACAGCACAAGCCAATATAATCGAGCTCTTGCTCTGCGATCTTTTGGGTCAGCCTTTAAATATTTTGTGTTCCTAGCAGCTCTAGAGAATGGTATTAATATATACGATCATGTGAATGATATGCCAATTACCATTGGTAATTGGTCTCCGAAGAATTATCATTATAGAAGCGTTGGCAGTGTCACTCTTTTGGAAGCTTTTGTGAAATCCATCAATACCTGTACCGTTCGACTCGCTCAGAGAGTGGGTATGAATGCCATTGTTGATATTGCTGAACGTCTTGGAATTACAAGTGAAATTGGAAAAAATTTCGCCTCAGCGTTGGGAGCCAGCGGGGTTAATCTTCTAGAAATGACAGCGGCATATGGCGCTACCATGACTGACGGTATTAAAATGGCTCCGTTTGGTATTATCAGCATTAAAACACAACGTGGAAAGACTTTATACCGCGCTTATAAAGAGAAAAACAAAAGGGTTCTATCTCCTGAAAATTGCGAGAAGATGAGAACCATGATGATGGCTCTAATGGAACACGGAACGGGGAGACGAGCAAAACTTCCAGTCGCCTGCTACGGAAAAACCGGCACCAGCAATGACAGTCGAGATGCTAGCTTTGTAGGGTTTTCCCCGCCATTGGTTGTCGGGGTGTGGACAGGGAATGACGACAACATGCCAATGAATCAAAATGTTACGGGCGGAATTCTTCCGGCCATAGCCTGGCGGGATTTTATGTTGGCGGCCTTTGGCTACGGAAAACCGATAGCAGAAGTCAAAATAGATGCCTCGAAAGAAGAGGAAATAGTTCGAAAAACGTCTAAAAAACGTCGCCGTATAAAATCACTGATCAGTGAGTTACAGCAAGAGTAAAAAGTCTTTCGACGGTTTTTATATATCCTCTTGCAATAGTAAATAATTTATAACATAAATGTTTTGTATTTTTTTTTATTTTGGGAAAAGAAAATGAAGCAATTATTTATAATAACTGCCATGATGATGCAATTCATCGCTGAGGCAATGGAAACGAGGCTAATGGTAAATGGTGTTTTGTACGAATGTATGGGCGATGGTCAGGTCCAGTGCCGGGTAACAGATTCTAGTCCACTAAGGCCGACATTAAGGAGCACTGTTGAAATAGCTGGCAATAGGTTTGACATAGTAAGCTTTGTGAACGCCAGCATTTTTACTAAAAAAATATTAATTCCGTCGAATATGAGAGTTATGTGTGGAAACTGCTCTTCCGGGGGCAAAAGTTTGTGTGCAATAACATTTGAGTCTGGCTCTAAATTGAGACAAATTGGGAGGGCTGCTTTTTTCAGCTCAAACCTGAAGTTGATATATATTCCGTCAAACGTGGAGATCATAGGGGATCGTTGTTTTAGCGGATGCTTAAATTTGCATAAAGTGATATTTGATCCGGTCTCTCAACTGAAACATATCGGAAACTCTGCTTTTTGTGGGACAAGATTGAAGTTAATACGAATTCCGCCAACTGTAGAAAGCATCGGCAACAGTTGTTTTTTTGTTTGCAAGGAATTGGATGAAGTAGTATTTGAGTCTGGTTCCAGTCTTAGGCAAGTCGGGCAGGAAGTCTTTTTTGGATCGGGCCTGAAGCGGATATGTATTTTAGCAAATCTAAAGACACTCGAAAGTGGATTATTCTATAATTGTAAAAGTCTGCGTGAAGTAGTGTTTGAAGAAAACTCTTCGTTGGAAAGAATAAAAAATACGGTTTTCTGGAAATCGAATCTAAGATCACTGCGTATTCCATCCAGTGTAATGATTATGAAAGCATTCTGCTTTTTCAATTGCCCCCGTTTGTATGAAATAGAGTTTGAATCTGGCTCTAAACTGAAGCTGATAGGGAATGCGGCTTTTTCGAAATCAAGCCTGAGGTCGATACGTATTCCGTCGAGTGTAGAGATCATCGGTAAAGGTTGTTTTTTCGAATGCACGCGTTTACGTAAAATAACGATTGAGTCACTCTCTAGCTTAAGAGAAATCGGAATATGTGCTTTTGAGAACTCAGGTATGAATGTAATATGCGTTCCAGAAAATGCTCGACATGTTTGCTATTTGAAAAGGGTTCTACCAGAATTATTACCGGAAGAGTGTGTTATCGAGTGGATGACCGTCGAGGGGACTTCATAAATTCAAAAAGTCTATGTGTCGCTCTCAACAAGCTCAACTATTTTTCGTCCTTGATCCAAACTTATTGATTGGTTTGATACATCAATATATTATGTTACTTAGTTCATATATGGAATGTACCTATGAAGATTAACAAGGTGGTTTTTCCGGTTGGAGGTCTGGGAAAAAGATTTTTTCCAATCACCAGAACTATTCCAAAGGAAATGCTCGGAATAATAGATAAACCTTTAATTCACTATGCTTTCGAGGAGGCGGTGGCGGCTGGAATTGAAGAATTTATCTTTGTGACGCGTCGTGGCAAAGATTCCATAGAAGATTATTTCGACTACATGCTGACAAACTCGGAATATTTTCACATAAAAACAGGAAGCGTGTGTTATGTACGACAAAGCGAGCCCCTAGGATTGGGGCATGCAGTTTTATGCGCAAAAAATTTGATAGGAAATGAACCCTTCGCTGTTGTATCTGCTGACGATCTAATCGTGCATGAAAAATCGTGTATTGGTGAAATGATTAAGCACTATAATGGGTCTAATATGGTAGCTTCCATAAATGTAGCTTCTGCCGAAGTTAGTAAATATGGTATCCTAGATGTAGCTCACGAAACAGATAAATTTTTGATTGCAAAATCTGTGGATGAAAAACCGTCGCCGAAGTCGGCGAAATCTACGCATGCAATAGTGGGACGTTATATATTATCCAACAAAATCTTTGATGTTTTAGGTAATCTAGAGCCAGGTATTGGAGGGGAAATACAATTGACGGATGCTCTTTTGAAAATGATTCCTTCGTGTGGATTAACCGGATTTAAATTCGAAGGAAAAAGATTCGACTGCGGCTCTAGAGAAGGATTATTAGCAGCGATTCTGCATGTGGCAAATCAGAGTGAAGCTCTAAGCTGCATTATAAAAAATTTCTATAAAGGTGAAATATGAAAATCACTGTTATTGGAACAGGATATGTTGGACTTGTGTCTGGAGTTTGTTTTGCTGAATTCGGATTTGACGTCATTTGTGTTGATAATAATGCGTCTAAGATATTAGACCTTCAGAAAGGTAACGTTCCCATATGTGAACCCGGTCTTGATAAATTGATATTGAAAAATGCTCAAGCTAAACGTCTAGCATTCACTACAAATATTGAAAAAAGCGTAGAAGATGCCGATATTATTTTTATTGCAGTGGGAACTCCCAGCAAGTCGGATGGTAGTGCGGACTTATCTTATGTGTATCAATCTATTGATGAAGTTGCCCCTTTCATGAATAAGGATGCAGTGTTGGTTATTAAGTCTACGGTTCCAGTTGGGACCACGAGGTCAATAAGAAAATGCCTTCTTGATAAAGGTGTAGTCGTAGATGTTGCATTTAATCCAGAATTCCTCAGAGAAGGAGTCGCCATTGAGGACTTTATGCATCCGGATCGCGTGATTCTCGGAGTCGAAAGTGACAAAGCTAAAAGAATTCTGTCGCAAGTGTATCGCCCACTTTATGTGTTCAATACTCCAATTATGTTTACAAGTTTAGAAACAGCAGAATTGTCTAAATATGCCTCCAATGCATTTCTTGCAATGAAAATTGCTTTCATTAACGAAATCGCTGACCTATGCGAATCATGCGATGCTGATGTGAATGAGGTGGCGACCGCCATGGGGCTCGACAAAAGAATAGGCGATCAATTTTTGCAGGCGGGTCCTGGATATGGGGGGTCTTGTTTCCCAAAGGATACGTCCGCATTAAAGGATTTTGCCGATAAGCTTGGTGTGAATTTATCCCTCGTAAACGAAACTATAAAATCCAACAATTCTAGACGAATCAAAATGGTTGAAAAAATTCTTGCCGCCTGCAACAACGATGTAAAGGGGAAAAATATTTCCGTGTTGGGGGTTACTTTTAAAGCCAATACTGACGATATGCGCGACAGTCCTAGCATACATATAATAAACGATCTGCTTCAACGGGGCGCAAATATCAAAATTTATGATCCTTCTTTTTCCAACCAAGCCATGCAAATATTTTCCGGCATAGAGTTTAGTAATAACGCCTATGATAACTGCAATGAAGCCGATGTCGTGATAATACTGACTGATTGGAGTGAATTTAGAGCATTAAGTCTACGAGAACTAAATAAAAGAGTGAAAAATCCATTGTTAGTTGATTTGAGAAATATTTATAGCCTAACCGAGGTTAATGCGTCAGGATTTAATTACTGTTCCGTCGGCAGAATCTTTAAAAAGCTGAAATTCACAGAAGGAACAATTACCTCATGAGTAATTTCCTTTTCATTTTTCTGTCTATCTTTGTTTTATCTTGTCCTGCACTGGAATTAAAAGAACCGGCAGTTCAATCTTCAGAAATGCGGGAACTGTGTAAAAAAGCTCAGGAGTTGGAAAAAAAAACTAACAAGCTGCGATTAGAAATAGATTCTATTAATCAGAAGGAAAAAGTTTCCGCTACTGTTGTTCGTAACATTTATGAAATTCTCACCAGTTGCTTTACCATTTTGTTTAATATGCAGCGTTTTTCCAATTTATTGGTTCTGAGACAGGAAAATAATAAGAATGATTTTGTGAAGTGCTCCATCATAGTTAAAAATTTTGCTTCTTATTTTAAATTAATTGATTATCAATTGGAAAAAGCTAGGACTGAAGTATTGCAACTGAAAAAGAGCAAACAAAACAAAATGGATGAACTAAAAACAGAAATAGCAGAATATAATAGATTGTTTGGAGAAATAGAGGTAAGAGCTGAAAAATTAGCTCAAACGCGGGGTGAAAATATAATACAAAATGATGTCGTCTATCATTTGGCAACAAAATCTGAGTCACTGGAGGAATTGGATGCCGAACTGGAAGCGGAAAATGCAGTTGGAGTACTGAAAAATACTAAAATATCTACAGATTTAGCACTCGCTTATCCTGTGGTTGGAAAAATAGTATCCGAATTTGGAGATAAGGGGGCAAATGGTGAAATGATATATTATATTTCCTTCGAAACTCATTCGGACGCAATAGTAACTTCTCCTGCCAAAGGTTTAGTTGTATTTTCTGGAAGATTTTTAAATTATGGGAATATATTGATTATTAGCAATGGTGAGTATAGAGTATTCCTCTATGGGGTGGATGTTCTTTTTCCCGCAACTGGAGATACAGTTGAGATCGGAGATTATGTTGGAAAAATGAAAGCGAAAGTCGGCGACAATAATCCTACCGTAAAGATGGAGCTAAAAAAATCCGGAGAGCCTCTTGATCCGCGTCATTGGTTGCTCGAAACAATAAACAAAAATGAAAATGAAAAACAATGAAGAATATAATATTTGGCTGTATTTTATTATTAGGAATTTGTTCTTGTAGTATATGTGACGCTGGGAGTTCTTCCAAAGAAATAACCAAAGAATCCGAAATTAAAGAAAATGGCGATTTATTAGAAAATCTTGAGGAGAAAAAGTGTTCCCTCGTGCTTCCCGAAAGCATAAAAAAAACAATTCAGCCGGAAATGCAATATGCGGTATTTTTACAGTTGATACTTAATTTAATTGCTGGCGAGTATGTAAAAAACCTGTCGGAATGTGAGATAACTGAAAAAGCCATATCTGGCATGTTATCTTCTCTGGACCCGCATTCGTCATACCTGAATGAAAAAGCATTTACGTCTTTGAAAAACCAAACGGACGGCGAGTTTGGTGGACTTGGCATTGAAATTATAATAGATGAGGGGTTTGTTCGCATTATTTCCCCAATAGATGATACTCCAGCTTACAAAGCGGGGATAAAGAGTGGAGATCTGATCATATATATAGATGATGAATGCATAAATGGTATAACCGCAGAAGAAGCTCTTGAAAAATTAAGGGGCAAACCCAAGACCAAAGTAAAATTAAAGATAAAACGCGGAGACAAGATTCCATTCGATATGGAAGTTGAGCGCGATATCATAAAAGTACAATCTGTGAAGGCAGAAGTTCTGGATAACATTGGCTATGTTCGAATTTCTACTTTCGATAAGAAAACTTCTCGGGATGTAAAGAAATTTATCCAAGAAAATGAAAAATTACATGGTATCATTTTGGATTTGAGAAATAATCCGGGAGGATTACTGGATGAATCGGTTGCCACTTCAAATATTTTTTTAGATGGTGGAAAGATAGTTTCGACACGTGGACGTACCAAGGAAAATTCTAAAATATTTTTTGCAGATCCCGGGGATTTAACAAAAGGATTGCCATTGGTCGTTTTGATCAATAGTGGAACTGCTTCAGCTCCTGAAATATTCGCTGGCGCTTTGAGGGATAATAAGCGAGCCATTATAGTTGGTACGAGATCCTTTGGAAAAGGGTCCGTGCAAAAAGTAATACCATTGTCGGAACAAACGGCCATAAGATTGACGGTTGCCAAGCATTATACTCCGAATGGAGAGTGTATTCAGGCTAACGGAATCATTCCCGATATTGAAGCTGATTATGCCATGATAAAAAGGCCTGATGGTATGTTTGTAATTCGAGAAGAATCATTTAACAATGCATTAGATGCAGATAAGAAATCCAAAAACAGAAAATCTACAGATGCGCAAAATAAAAGAGCCATTGATGAATTGGGAAAGAAAAAGGAGAAGAAAGACGGAGAGGAAGAGGATCAAGAGCTCCTATACCGCAAACTCCCGTTAAAAGAAAAACTGGATAAAGACTATCAATTGAGTAAGGCGTTTGATGTCCTAAGAACCATAAAAAAATTCAATGAAATCAATGGAAAAACAAATGAAAAGAAATAAGAAGCTATTTTTAGCATGGGCTGTTTTCTTAGTAGTGGCTTTTCTGTTTGTTGTTCTGATAGAGATGTATCATTATTTTAATAATGAACGCCCCTCTGATTACCAGTGCAGGATTTTAATAAATAAAGATTCTGAAATCATAGAATCTATTGAGGTCTTCGATTTAATCCAGCGGGAGAAAACGAATGTAGATGCGAAGTTTTATGAAAAGACAAAATACGGAGACCTGCCTAAAATTTCTTCAGATGGGGCATCCGTGTTCGATGAATATTCCTCCTGCTTAGAAATTAGCTCCAAAAAAGAGTTGAGAATTGCCGTACTAGTTAACGACGGCAGTAAAGTAAACGCTTATCTAAAATTAAACAATCAAAGGGTTACTTTCATCCTTCCACATTATTTAGATAAACTTAAAAATGTGGTAGAAGCGATAAAGAAAAATGGCCATGAATTTTTTATACAAATGCCAACTCAATCTTCGGTGCTTCTTGTTTCAGCAGATAAAAATGGGGCTATTTCTCCATTTTTAGCCAATGCTAATATCGAAGATACACTAGATAATTTACTTCATTTGCTGGGATCAACTAAATACGCTCTGGGGATTGCGAATGTTTCTCCCACTTTATTTACAAAATCTGAAAAAAATATGACTGTGGTGGCCCATGAGCTTTTAAAACGGGGATTGGCTTTTCTAAATTTTGAAAAATCAGATGATTTAGTAAGAAATATCGCAAGAAAAAGCGGTTTGATTTACATAAATGCAACGACTATGTTTGAAGCGAATAATTTTGATGCGTCCAAGCTAAAAAACGGAGATATATTGATAATAAACTTAGAACAGCTGGATAATTTTATGAAAGTTCTACCTTCAGATTGGTTGTTGACGCCGATTAGCGCGTCTGTAAGGAGGTAGTTGTGCTTCCCCACAGAGAATGTGTTGCTATTTTCTTGATAAAAGATTCTAAAGTTTTTGCCGGACGTAGAATTGATATAAAAAATGCATGGCAATTGCCGCAGGGCGGAGTCGAAAAAGGAGAGAATTATCTGGAAGCGGCTCGAAGAGAACTTTTCGAAGAAACCAATGTAACAACCATAGAATTACTCGGGTCATCTAGCTTATATAAATATAATTTTCCACCTGATGTTCAACAGGTTCTTGTTAGAAAACATGGTCGACTAGAATACATTGGTCAGAAAATCATTTTTTTTGCATTTAGATTTCTAGGAGAAGAAAAGGAAATAAATTTACAAAAAAAAATGCAAGAATTTGCCGAATGGAAATGGATGTCCACAGAAGATTTACTCAAAAACATCATATATTTCAAAAAAACGCCGTATAAGCAAGCTATTACAGAGTTTCAAAAATTAAAAATTATCTAACTATGGCTATGAAAAAATTTAGTGACGGATACCTGGGATTATTCAATTAGTATTATTCATTGAAATTGGGATTATCTATTCGATAATAGTAGCCGATGGGAGATGCAATTGCATTCTTATAGAAAGATATAGCCTCTGCCAGATTATTCCTTGTTGTCCATCGCAAGAAACGAGCACATTTGTCTTGATGAAGTTTAGATATAGCAAATTTCATCAATTGTTTTCCAATTCCTTTGTTTCTGTAATGTTTATCTACGACCAAAATATCAATATACATAGTTCTTCCGACAC
This sequence comes from Holosporaceae bacterium, assembly GCA_031274295.1. Taxonomy (GTDB): domain Bacteria; phylum Pseudomonadota; class Alphaproteobacteria; order UBA3830; family UBA3830; genus JAIRMQ01. The sequence goes on along the minus strand of JAISQI010000018.1, from coordinate 6,356 downwards.
ATAAATCTTCATTGAAAAGGTATCCCATTAATCCAACGGTATGCAATTTTCCAGTTTCAGTTATTACGGCTTTATATAAATTGTACTCATTTTTTTTCGCTTTGTTATAGTTTTTCATAAATGTGGCTTCCTTTGCTGAAGGATTTAATTGAACAAACAAGGGAAAAACTTCCGATAGCTCATGGGGGGTCACTTCTTTTATTTGTACATCGTATTTATGCCGTTCTTCCATAACGCACCCTGATAATAAAACCGTAACAAAAATCAACAGAAATTTTGGGGCCATGATGACCATTTTCAATAAGTTGCCTTTAGGTTAGCACAAAAAAATATAAACTGACACTCGGGACTAATTGATATATCTTTTTAGACGTCGGTCTTTGAATTAGCAGTATATCAGTTGCAATGATACAAATTGTATAAAGAATACAGTCTTGAAAACAAGAGGATATTTGTGTAAAAGGTAAATGTGATTTTTAGGAGAATAATATGGCTGTTCCAAAAAAGAAAATTTCTAAATCTCGAAGAGATATGCGTAGATCTCATTTGGCGCTTGCTCCAACTAATGTTACAGCCTGTCCACACTGTGGAGAATCGAAATTTTCTCATCACGTATGCAATAACTGTGGAATGTATAAAAATCATCAAATTCTGAAAGATAAACGCCAATCTGCTCAATGATAATGTTTAATAGAAAAGTAATAGCCATTGACGGAATGGGAGGAGACAATGCTCCAAGAGCTACTTTAGGAGGGCTTTCCAAGTTTTGTGCACCGGACTGTCATTTTATAATTTTTGGCAACGGAGAGATTTTAAAAGAATACTCTTCATCCTTCCCGCGAGGAATATCATATGAAATTAGACACACGGATATAGTTGTTACACCTGAAATGGACGTATTATCTTCATTGCGTACGGGAAAAGAATCAAGCATGGGAATGGCTATACAGGCGGTTAAATCCGGAGAGGCTGACGCCGTTGTATCGTCTGGAAATACCGGACTATATATGGCTCTTGCAAAAATAATTCTGAAAACTATCGAAGGAATAGATCGTCCTGCCATAGCTTCTATTATTCCCGGAAAAAGTGGAAGGATGGTTTGCTTGGATTTGGGGGCAAATTCCGAATGTACAGTAAAAAATCTTGTTGATTTTGCAATAATGGGGGAGGCTATCGCAAGATCTGTTTTTGATAAAGAAAACATCAAATTAGCGTTGTTAAATATTGGCACAGAGGAATCAAAAGGTAGTCGCTTGGTAAAAAATACTTCTGAGATTTTGAAAAAACTCTTTGATAACTATGTTGGATTTGTCGAAGGAGATGATCTTGGTAAGGGAATCGTGGATGTTATCATTACAGACGGTTTCACAGGGAATGTGGCTTTGAAGACTATTGAAGGTACGGCGAAATATATTGTTTCTGAATTTAGAGATTCTCTTTCCAATTCAATCGGTTCTAGAATTACCGCTATACTAACAATGCCATATATTAATTCTCTCAAAAAAAAGCTCGATCCTAGATTGTACAATGGGGCGATACTTTCCGGACTTAATGGAGTTGTGGTGAAGAGTCATGGAAATAGTGATGAAATTGGATTTTCAAATGCCATTAAATTTACTTTAAATATTTTAAAAAATAATATTTTCGATCGCATACAGGAACAACTGAAAAAATCGAAGGTACATTACGTGCCAGAATGTCATGAGGAACAATGAATTCTGTACCTATAGGATTAGGCATTTCTCTTCCCCAAAAATGCATTAAAAATAACGAACTTCCGAAAGAATTAAATACATCTGACGAATGGATTGTGCAGAGAACGGGAATTAGTCAACGTTATATAGCGTCTGAAGGAGAAACAACTGCATCATTGGCCACTCAAGCTGCATTAAAGGCACTGGAACATGCCAAAATTTCTCCCCAGGAAATCGATTTAATTGTACTTGGAACAGTCACGGGAGATTATACATTTCCTTCAACGGCTACAATTGTGCAGAAAAATTTGGGAATTACTCAGGGAGCGGCTTTTGATATTGCCGCCGCCTGCAGTGGATTTGTCTATGCTTTGGATGTAGCAGATTCCTATATTAAATTAGGAAAAACGAAGTGTGCTCTGGTAATTGGTTCTGAAACATTTTCAAAGATAGTAAATTGGTCTGATAGATCAAGTTGCGTTTTATTTGGAGATGGAGCCGGAGCAATGGTGCTTCAAGCTCAAGAAAATACAGATCGTGGCATAAAGTATAGTAATATATGTTCGGATGGAGGGTACTTAAACCATCTAATAACTACAGGGGGAGTCTCGACAACGCAAAATGCAGGTTTTATAAAAATGAATGGACAGGAGGTATTTAAATTCGCCGTTGAAAAATTTAATGAATCTCTGAATAAATTGCTGAAAGATAATAACATGACAATCGATGATGTGGATTTACTGGTGCCACATCAGGCGAACTCTCGTATAATACACAAGCTGATAGCAATTTCCGGAATTGAGGAAAAAAAAGTTTTGATTAACATAGATAAATATGCTAACACTTCAGCGGCCTCTATTCCATTGGCTTTAAATGAAGTAAAGGATGCATTTTTTTCGATGGGAAATATCGTTTTGCTGTCCATGGGAGCTGGATTCACTTGGGGATCTGTTTTGATAAGGTTATAATATTTAATGATAGGTAACGTCGATGAAAAATAATAACGTAAGGACTTTAACTCGTTCTGATTTAGCAGATGCAATAACCAACGAATTTCGTGTAACTAAATTCGTTGCTTCTGAAATCGTAGAAGATGTGCTGGACGAAATTAGCAGTGCTCTTATGGACGATGAAAATGTCAAAATTGCTGGATTCGGCACATTTATGGTGCGGAAGAAAAAAGAAAGAATTGGTAGAAATCCAAGAACGTTGAAAGAAGCGGTCATAACTGCTAGAAAATCAATATCTTTTAAAGCTTCTGCAATTTTAAAAAGAATTACAAATGAAAAGTCGTGATATTGTGAGGTAATAATGGGAATAATGGCTCATAAAAAAGGATTAATTATGGGAGTAGCCAATGATAAATCGTTGGCCTGGGGAATTGCCCAAACACTATCGAAGCAAGGCGCAAAGATGGCCTTCAGCTATCAGTCGGAAGTTATTTATAGGAGAGTGAAACCATTGGCCGAATCACTTGGCGGCATAGAACTTATAGAATGTGACGTTACTGATGATGAAAGTCTAAAATCGTTGTTTGAACAGCTTGGCGATAAATTCGGAAAAATTGATTTCATTGTTCATTCAATAGCATTTGCCAGTAAAAAAGATTTGGTGGGCAAGTATGTGGACATTAGTAGAAACAATTTTTTAAATTCCATGAATGTGTCGTGTTATTCATTTACAGCGGTATGTCAACATGCAAGTAATTATCTGGCGGATGGAGCTTCGATCTTGACGCTTACGTATCTTGGTGCAGAGAGAGTTATGCCGAATTATAATGTAATGGGAGTTGCAAAGGCCGCTCTGGAAGCAAGCGTTAAGTATTTGGCGGTCGATTTCGGAGGTAGGAACATAAGGATTAATGGTCTGTCCGCAGGACCAGTAAAGACGCTAGCCGCTTCGGGTATTGACAACTTTGGATATATTTTTAAATGGAATCAATATAATGCTCCTCTGAAAAGAAATACTACTCTGGAGGACGTCGGCGGAACAGCAGTGTTTTTACTTAGTGATTTATCCAGCGGAGTCACGGGAGAAATTATTCATACTGATTCCGGTTATCACATTGTCGGTATGAAAGCCGCAGACGCTCCTGATATATCAATTTCGGCGCTATCAGTGGCCGATTAGAAAGAAAAATTATATCGTGGATTTTTCCCATCATTTTTAAGAGATAAAAGTTATATGGGGCAACTTAAAATAGCAAGCACCGCGAACGAGAACTATGGTAGGGCGTTAATGGATTATTACTCACATTGAGTGTTTTCAAATTTGTTAAACCTTTTAAAAATGCTGGTATAATTTTTAATTGATTGTTATTTAAATATAACTCCCGCAGTTGGATGAAAAATTGGAAAAATGCTGGTAATTCAGTAATTTTATTATTGCTTAAATCCAGAACAAGCAAACTATTAGCGAGTTCTCTCAATGAATCTGGAAAAATCTCTAATTGATTGCCATGTAAATATAATTCTTGCAGATTAGGAAATATATTCGCAGAAATTGATATACTGGTCAGCATGTTGTTACGTACATGTAGCTCTTTTAAGTTGGCCAAATGCTCAGTAAACCTCACTTCTCTTAATTTGTTGTCGTCCAGATCAAGTATTTCCAAATCACGAAATGATTTGAAAAATCCATCGGGCAATCTTTCTAAATTTTTGCTAGTCAAATACAACTTTTTTAACCACGTTAACTTAAAAATCTCCTCAAATGCTTCACCTGTCTCGGCAATATGAATTATGAATAAATCTCCGGCTAAAATGGTTTCCGGAAAAGTTCCCGTTCGCAGTAATTCTGGGCTTCTTCGAGCAAAAGACAAGAAATTAGAAACCACCTCGTCTGGTTCAGGGCGCATCGCGTTCAAGTTAACTGCTAATAGTAATAAAAGTACTCTAAGATATTTGCATAACATAGTATTTATCCCATTGATGTCTATAATATTTATAATTTTGATAAAAAAAGATTAATTTTTGGTTAATTTTTTAAATATTAACTCTTACTTGGCAAATATTCGAGAAGATGCAGAGAAGTATTAGAAAGCACAGTAGTCCATAAAGTATCTGTCCCTATATTTTTTCTTCAAAATGTGAAATATATAAGATGTGGTTTTTGTAAGGAGATGTAAAATGAGAGAGATGTTGGGAATTTTGTTCATTTTTAGTAGTTGTTTGGTCTTGTATGGTATGGATCTTCAAGGGGATGCGGAAGGATCAAAAGATGTAAATCCGATAGTTGAAGTAGCTCCAGTCTTGCCGGATCAGGAAGGAACCAACACATTTGTCACCGATACTATGGAAAGAATTCTTCCTGGGTTCCGGCAAATGCAAGATCTTGATAAAAAAGTAAAAGATCCCTCTAATTTTTGGATAACTAATATTTTCAAACCTTACATGAGTGATTTTCCTATTTTGAACTGCAAAGACGGAGAACAATGTAAGTTGAAGAATGGTCTCCTGATAATATCAATACCATTTTTACAAATGAGTGGAGGCGCTTTGTTTCTAAGTAAGCCGATTTTAATGCCGCGTCCTTCGAGGTATGAAGGAGGTTATACGTTTTCTTTTCCTCCGACGTTAGGGAGTATGTCATTGGAAATACCTGTCGAAGATGGATGTGATATGTGTCTGACCTGCAATGCTGAACATCCGGGAGGATTTTACATGTTGGTTCCATTTGATCATGCGTCATTTCAACGGATTTAATCAGTAGCCAGATCATAAGATTGACGCGACTTAATATAGTTGTGGGCATTTTAATTAAAAATTAGCATAATTATTATACATTAACTCACGAAATATTATTAAGTGTATTGTATTTTTGGAGTTTATGAGTATGAAAAAGTTGTTTATGCTGGGAATGTTATGGTGTTTCGACGTTTTTGCTGAAGATTTTCCGGAGAAGCTTCCGATCGGAGGAATTTATATGGGAATCGGCCTTGAAAATACTGAAAATAAAAATTACTGGGAAGCAAAAGCAGTATCGAGTGGCGAGACGGCGTACAAGAGTGCGAATTTTTCCAACAACGAAAGGCATTTTAACGGACAAATTTTTACTGGCTATAAAAACTATAAACCGTTTTTTTATGCGATTGAGTTTAATTTTACTTTAAATAAAAGAAAAAGCGGTAAATTTCTAGATCAGGATCCAGGATTTGTCGGACCTCTTCAGTATTCTGCCTATCTGCATACAGAAACCGGAAATGATATTTCAGCAGTTATTAAATTAGGAAGAACTATTTGCTCCGGATGTACGCCATATATAATATTCGGTCTACATAATAGAAAGTTAAGTTTTATTTTTGATTATACGATAGGGGCTGTAATGTTTGGTAATGCTAATGGAGCAGTAATCGATAATGCACTGCGTGCCTCTGGCAGTTTCGGAAATCGTTCCATAACTAGATTTATGTATGGATGCGGAGTATCTTACTCTTTGAATAATGAATTGGAAATCAGAGCGGAATATTATTGTAAAAATCAAGGAGGATTCAGTTATTCAACAGTCGTGGACACAAATATAATAGACGAAGCGGGATATCCCAGACATTTTTGCCAGAAAAATAAGCAACATTGTTTTTCTATGAGTCTCAGCAAAAATATTGCCACACTTGGACTTTTTTAAATAATTTTAAAAATATTTTTTTCCCTATTGCGTATTTAT
>JAISQI010000039.1 GCA_031274295.1 Holosporaceae bacterium | reverse complement strand
ACTATAATTATGAAAATAAAAGGGGAAAGAAGTTTATCGTCGCGATTGTGGCTTGATCGACAAATTAATGATCCGTATGTGAAACGTGCCCATCGAGATGGATATCGCTCCAGAGCTGTATTCAAACTGATTGAAATGGACGATAAGTTTCATTTTATAAAAAATGCGAAAAGTATTATGGATCTTGGAGCTGCTCCAGGAGGATGGTGTCAGGTACTATCCCAGAGATCTCCGAGCGATGCAAGGATATCGGCTATAGATTTTCTTCCATTTGACTTCATCGATAAAGTGCGACAATTCTGCGGAGATTTCGAAAATGAAGATAATAGGCGCAAGATGGGGAGTTATCTCGGGTCAAAAGCCGATTTAATTGTGTCTGATATGGCCCCGTCCACGACGGGACACGCCCAAACGGATCATATCCGGATTATGAGATTGGCAGAGAGTGTTCATGCGTTTGCTAGAGATGTTCTTGAGGAGGAGGGGACATTGGTTGTGAAAGTTTTCCAGGGAGGACGAGAAAAATCTTTTCTAGAATCATTGAGGAGCGATTTTCAAAAGACATGCTTTTTTAAACCGAAATCCAGTAGAAATTGCTCAGTTGAAATTTATGTTGTGGCCACTGGATTTAAAAAATGCAATTAAGCGCACGTGTTCAAGTAAGTATAGAGATGATGGATATATTTTTTTCATCACATGCTCCATTCGACCTTATTATGGCGAAGTTTTTCAGGAATAACAGATGGATAGGTTCCAAAGACCGCCGAGAAATAGCTGAATTTTCCTATTCAATTTTTAGAAATTTTGAAAAACTGAGATTTTTTGCAGCAAATATTACATCTAACTTTGGAAGATTTTATGTGTTAATTTTTTTAAAAATTGAATACAAGTTATCCGAAGGGAAAATTATTGAGATATTTTCCGGAAAGCCGCATGCTCCACCTGAGTTAATCGATTTTGAAAAGAGATTTATCAATTCTTTAGATGAAAAATCAGAATTTCCAGAACATGTATTGTTCAATTATCCCGAGTGGATGGCGCCATTGCTAAAAAGATCATTCGCTTCTGGAGATTGCGCAAGTGAAATACAGGCATTTAACGCAAGAGCGCCAGTTGATCTCCGAGTGAACACCTTAAAATCATCCAAGGATGAAGTGCGGAAAATGCTCGAGGATTCCGGATTTCAGATGGCAGATTGCGAGTATTCCAGCAATGGGTTAAGACTGCTAAAGGGGCGAATTGGAAGAAATCATGACGTTATCGTTAATGGATTAGCAGAAATACAGGACGAGGGATCTCAATTGGTAGCCGAAGTGTGTGCTGCGCTTCCGGGAAATACTGTTGTGGACTTTTGTGCTGGGGCTGGAGGAAAAACTCTGGCTATCGCGGCAGCAATGAAAAATAAAGGACGTATTTTTGCTCTCGATAAATATGAAAAGCGTCTGGAAAACGCGGCAATCCGATTTAGAAGAGCCAACGTAAACAATGTGTTCTGTCAACAAATTAGCGGCAAATGGATAAAGAGGCATTTAGAATGTGCAGATATAGTTTTAGTAGACGTTCCGTGTTCCGGAATTGGAACTTGGCGTAGAAATCCGGATATGCGAGCGAAATTTACTTCGGAAGATCTCCATGAGCTGCTAATATTACAAGAGGAAATTCTGGAATCTGCCCATCGATTGGTAAGAAAAGACGGCAGGCTAGTTTATGCTACCTGTTCAATCCTGAAGGAGGAAAATGAAGATCAGATCGCCAAGTTTCTAAATAATCATCCGGAGTTTGAAATACAGAAAATACAACTGCAAAACTATTGTGGGAATTACTTAAAATTAACTCCTTATAAACACAAAACCGACGGTTTTTTTGCTGTTTCTTTAATTAAAAACAGTAATGTCGACTATGCTCAATCTGAATTTTCGTGCGAATCAAAAGCTTAATGATCAAATGATTTTTAACAATTGTGCAATTTCTCGTTTGAGGGCAGGGGAGATTTCTCCGGGTGATAAATTACCCAAATTAAATGGTCCATAGCCGATTCTGATTAATCGATTAACAACGCATCCGACATATTCCATAATTTTCCTGATTTCCCTATTTTTTCCTTCGCGTAACGTTACTGTAATCCAAGAATTTGAACGACTTAATCTGGAACTATCGATTTCTATGCGAACGGATCTATATTTTATTCCACTAATGACTACTCCATTTTTTAATGTTTGAATTTTTTCGTCGGTTAGATTTCCAAAGATTCTCACGCGATATTTTCTCTCTAAACCAGTGCTCGGAAGCTCCATTTTTCTGGCAATATCTCCATTATTGGTGAAGAGTAGAAGCCCTTCGGAATTATAATCTAGACGCCCAACATGTATTAGCCGTTGATCAAAATTAGGAAAAAAATCGAAGACGGTTTTTCGATTTTTAGGATCAGATTTTGTGGTAATTACTCCTTTAGGTTTATGGAATTTCCAAATGATAATTTTCTGTGGTTTTTGCGGAATTTTTTTTCCATTTACCAATATTTCCGAACGATCGGTAACTAGAAAAACCGGAGTATTTACAATTTTTCCATCGACAATGACCATTCCGGATTCAATTAATTTCTCTGCATCTCGACGAGAAGCAATTCCGCATTCAGCTATTCTTTTCGCAAGTCTTGTTTTCGACTCCAAGATTAATATCCAGTAACGATGCGATCGATCAGTTGCTTGGTTGTTGGGATGAAGCTATTTGCATAGAATGGGTCCTCGCTAAAGCGGTAGGCCGAATGTCCCGCAAACATCAAATTGTTATCAAGATCTCCATCGTGTGCTACAGCTTGAAGGCTCTTTTGTATACAAAAACTTCGCGGATCCGGAATCTTTCCAGTTGATCCTTTTTGTTGACACCAACTACTAAAACGACATGCACTTAAACAACAACAACAATTTTTCTGATCATTTAGGATCTGTTTTGATTGTTCGGGAGTCACGAAAACAACCGTATCAGATGGAGTCAACATTGCCGCAGAAAATCCGTCTTCAATCCAAGATGTTATTCGCTCACTCTGATCGACATCTACATTAATTTCTCTTCCTGAGGCAGTAACAACTTTTAAAGGAGAATCTTTAACAATTTTTACCTGACGATTCTGTAATTCTAGTAAATCATTCAGCATTTTATTGTTAATAGCGGATGAATAAAATCCCGTTGGACTCAGCTGCGTTAATTTCACCTCTCCTTTTTTCAAAGACATTAATTTCGGTTGCCAAGATTTCGCTACCGGACATTCTAAAGTTAAAATTGAGCGAGTTCCGAATTGAAAGGCAGTTAATCCCAATTCTTTGTTATGAATATAGTCTTCCCATTCGGAAAGCCACCAGACGCCTCCGGCAATAATTATAGGGATCGTTTGCAAGGCGAAACTATCCATGATTTTTCGCAGTTCTACGATACGCAAATAAGGGTTAGCAGGTTGCAGCGGATCCTCGGCATTTGACAATCCATTGTGTCCTCCTGCAAGCCAGGGATCTTCATAAACAACTCCGCCAAGAAAATTTTGTCTTTTTTGGTATGATCTGCGAAACAATGCAGAAAAAGCTCTCGCGGAAGACACTATTGGATAATAATAGACTCCAAATTTTGATGCAATTTCTCCTAAATTGTATGGCATACCTGCTCCGCAAACTATACCATGTATACATTTTTTTGCTCCCTCGAGAATTTTGGTAAGAATTTCTTCACATGCTCCCATTTCCCAGAGAACATTCATATGTATTCTACCTTTTCCATTTGATTTCTCGCGTGCGATTTTTGCTTGGGCTATACCACCCGCAACTGCATAGTCTATCAGTTCCTGACGGCGTTTGAGGCGAGTTTCTCCATGGTAAATTTGACGAATAACGTTTGAGTTTTCATCGTATGAATCTGCATTTACTGCTGAAAATGTTCCTACTCCTCCAGCTGCAGCCCAAGCCCCACAAGTTTCCCCCGTGGAAATAGAGATGCCTTTTCCTCCTTCTATTATCGGCAACACCTCCGCCCCTGAGATTTTCTGTAAATCCAACTTTATCACTAATACTCCTAAATTTCTACGGAGCCAATATTAGTATAATATTAACAAAATTACAGCCTCAATTTGATGACTGTTGTATAAGAATTTCTTTTCGTTTTCTTTCTATGATTTCATCATCGCACTTTGGACAAAATTTGTGTTCACCAGCCAAATAACCGTGCTTCGGACAGATGGAGAATGTTGGAGTGATGGTGAAGTAAGGCAAACTGAAATTTTCAACAACTTTTCTTATTAATTTGCCGCAAACTTTTGCGTCGGATATTGCTTCACTCATATACAAATGTAATACAGTTCCACCGGTGTATTTCTTTTGGAGCTCGTTTTGGACTTGAAGCGCTTCAAATGCGTCCTTTGTGAAACTAACTGGTAGTTGACTCGAGTTAGTATAGTAGGGCATTTCTGGAGTTCCAGCCTGCAATATGTCATTGAAGCGTTTCCTGTCTTCTTTTGCAAAACGGTAGGTAGTGCCTTCCGCAGGGGTTGCCTCGAGGTTGTACATATTTCCGGTTTCTGCCTGGAACTGTAATAGAAAATCTCTAACTTTATCTAAAAAGCGAACGGCCAAGTCGTGTCCATACTCGGTTGTGATATCATGCTGATCGTTTGTAAAATTCCGTATCATTTCATTGATGCCATTTACCCCAATAGTAGAAAAATGATTGCGTAGAGTACCAAGATATCTTTTTGTAAAAGGAAAAAGCCCCATATCCATATACATTTGTACAACTTTTCTCTTAATTTCCAGGCTCATTTTAGCGTAATTCATCAGCTCAGCCATACGATTGATTAGGGCTTCCTCGTTTCCTTTATATACATATCCAAGGCGGGCACAGTTAATCGTAACAACTCCTATGGATCCAGTTTGCTCTGCCGATCCGAACAGGCTATTACCACGTTTTAAAAGTTCTCTTAGGTCCAATTGAAGTCTGCAGCACATTGAACGCACCATTGACGGCTGTAAATCTGAGTTAACGAAATTCTGAAAATATGGAAGTCCATATTTGGCCGTCATTTCGAATAGAAGCGCGGCATTTTCACTGTCCCAAGGAAAATCGTTAGTTATGTTATAAGTCGGAATAGGAAACGTAAAAACTCTGCCTTTGGAGTCTCCTTCAGTCATAACTTCTATATAGGCGCGGTTTATTATGTCCATTTCTTTTTGCAAATCACCGTAGGTGAAGTTAGTTTCTTTTCCGCCAATTAAAGGAACTTTGTTCCTTAGGTCTTCCGGACATATCCAATCGAAAGTTAAATTGGTAAATGGAGTTTGGTTGCCCCATCTGGAAGGAACGTTTAAGTTATAGATGAGTTCCTGAATACCTTGTTTCACTTGATCATAAGAAAGTTTATCAACTTTCACAAAAGGGGCAAGGTAGGTATCAAATGAGCTAAAAGCCTGAGCGCCAGCCCATTCGTTCTGAAGAGTTCCGAGAAAATTCACGATTTGTCCCAGAGCGCTTGAAAAATGTTTCGGCGGACGCGATTCGGCTTTTCCATGTACTCCATTAAATCCCTCGTTTAACAGCATACGCAATGACCAGCCAGCACAATAACCGGACAACATATCCAGGTCATGAATGTGAAAATCACCATTTCTATGGGCCATAGCGACCGACTCAGGATAAACTCTATTAAGCCAATAGTTAGCCACCATCTTACCGGATATATTAAGAATCATACCTCCAAGAGAATAGCCTTGATTTGCATTGGCTTTAACTCTCCAATCCAGACGATCTAAATACTCATTGATGGAAAGAACAACATCTACGAGATTTTTTTTATCTCTCCGGATTTCGCCGCGTTTTTCGCGGTAGATAATGTACGCTCTGGCGGTTTTGAAATAATTTTCATTAATTAGGACCTGCTCGACAATGTCCTGAATTTGTTCAATATCCGGAGTTTCTTGGTTTCCTCTGTACTTTAGAACTTTTATTACCTTAAATGTAATATGTCTGGCATCTGCTTCTGAAAATTCACCAGTTTCGAATCCAGCTCTTTTAACGGCATTTACAATCTTTTCTGGATCAAAATCTACCTTTGCACCATTTCTTTTTAAAACATACATTGGCTCAGCAGACCTTACGTCTAATTCTATTTTGTTAGCAATTGACATCTATATTACTCCGTTAAAAATAAACCGACAGTATCGCGAGACGCTTTATTAAAGCAAACGACACATAAGGGGGAGTCTATATTATTTTGATGATTATGTCACGTCATGGAAATGTATTTTTTGTAAAAATGAATTACCAAAAATGCGGAATCGTGTATATAAAATCCCTCCGCGTATTTTAAGATCTTATAGCTAACCTTTGACTGATCCAGCCATCAGTCCAGATATTATTCTACGCTGAAAAATAATTACCAGAAGCACAAGCGGTAATGTAACAACTACACTGGCGGCCATAATTAAACCATATGGAAGTTCATGTTGACTGGCTCCGCTGAACAAAGCTAAAGAAACGGGAACTGTTCTGGCTTGATTAGTTAAGGTGAACGTTAAAGCAAATAGAAATTCATTCCAGGCTGCAATAAAAGCCAATAATCCCGTTGTTACTATTGCTGGAATGAGTATCGGGAAAAAAATCTTCGTTAGTATCATATACTGACTTGCTCCATCCATAATGGCCGCTTCTTCAATATCTTTGGGTATACTGTTCATGAAATTCGTCATAACCCATAACGTGAATGGAACGGTTATGATCATGTATGCAAGGATAAGCGCGGATTTTTCATTATATATATCCAAAATTCTAATCATCTCGAACATTCCTGATAGAACAGCAACGTGCGGAAGTGTCGTAACACCGAGAGCAATCATTAGAACACGTTTTTTTCCTGCAAATTTATGTCTTGCCAACGGATAGGCAGCAAAAAGGCATACGGCCAATGTTAATATAGAAGTCAGCGTTGCCACCACAACAGAATTTAAGAATGAATATCCAAAAGCTTCATCATTGAAAATATATTTGTAATTCTCTAGAACCACTCGGGAGGGAAAGATTTCCGTGGAAAATAGATCAGCGTTTCCCCTCAAAGAAGAGACAACGCTCCAATAAAATGGGAATAGACAGCAGACTGATACAATAGCGCATATTAGGTAAAACACAGCATTTTTTATCAATCTTTTTAGTTTCCATTTGTTTCCAATAATCATGACTAATCCAAACTCTGTAATTTTCTTTTATTAAATGTAATATAAATAATCCCTAGAAATGCAATGAGAAATAACAATACAGTTGCTGCCGCCGAGCCATATCCCACATCATTATAGTCAACGAGATGTCTTCTTGCATAGACGGACATCGTTGCATTTGCGCTATTTCCGCTACTTAATATATAGACCAAATCAAAAATCCTTACCGCATCTAGAGTTCTGAATATCATCGCTACGATTATAGTTGGTTTCATAAGGGGAAATATAATCTTTAGAAATGTTTTATCAAATGGAACTCCGTCCACTTCTGCAGCTTCAAAACAGTCTTGAGGTAGAGATTGTAATCCTGCCAGTAGTAGTAAGGCCATATAGGGAGTTGTTTTCCAAACATCAACCAGAATTATTGAGATAATACTCAAATTATTAGAAGCTATCCATGGAACAGGAGTGTCTATAATGGATGCTTTCATCAAAAGTTCATTAATGATGCCATATACATCATTCAACATCCATGCCCAGATGCGGGCTGAAACAATGGTTGGAATCGTCCATGGAATAAGGACAATTGCTCTCATCAACCCACGACCCTTGAAATTTCTATGCAGGATAAGAGCGATAATCATTCCAAAAAAAGTTTCCATTGGTACAGAAATAGCCGCAATAATAAAGGTATTCAGAACAGCTCGCCACCATTCCTGATCTCTTGCCAGAGTAACAAAATTATTAATTCCTATAAAATTTGTTTTTTGCATATTATCTAACGTAGCGTCGGTGAAACTAAAAAATACGGTACGTAGCAATGGCCATCCTGCACACATGACTAGCGCAATAAGGCATGGCGCAAGAAATAACCAATTTGATAAACTTGATTTTTTTACTTTACGTCTTATCGGACTTATTTTCATCACATTTCAAAACCTAAAAACTTCTTTATTACAAATAAAAGTCCTTTATCTTCCTTTGACTGAACCTCATCTTTATGGGCTTTTTTCGAAATCTCGTTAAGCTTTTTGTTTAAACGATCTAGTCTTTTCTTTACATTCGATATGGTAATATCAGACTCGATACTGTCCGTAAGAATGCCATTTATCGCATTAAAAATCTCCGTGCTGGCTCTTGGATAGTTTTTACCGAAATGCAAAGAAGGTCTGGCGACTGCGTTCTGCAGTGAATCATATAAATATGCAAAAAATGGATTATTTTTTAAGACCTCGGAATCACGAAACAGACTTTTGAACGCCGGAGCATAGGAATACTTCGACCATAACCGCTGCTGAGATTTACTTGTTAAGAATTTTATTAAATCGGCTGCGTATTTTTTATGTTTAGAATATTTCGAAACGGTCATTGACCATCCTCCGAGTACGCCGGACGATTTTCCTCCATTAGCACTCGGAGGAATAACTATAACTCCGACTTTTCCAGCAACTGCCGTTGATGGATCATTTAATAACGACCACGCATACGGCCAGTTTCTCATAAACACAGCGTTTCCAGATTGAAACATACCGCGAGCGTCTTCTTCCGAATAATTCAAGACTCCTCTACTGGAGATGCTTTTCAAGCAATCTATTAAAAACATTGTGGCATTAACTCCGGCATCTGCATTAATAGTTATTTCGTCGTCGTTGACAATAGTTCCTCCAAAAGAATCTATCATCTCTACAAAATTACATGTTAACCCCTCAAAGGCTTTAGCTTGGAAAACAAAACCATAGAACTTATTTTTCTTTTGAGGATCTTTTCGCTCTTCATTCTGAATATATTCGGCAGTTTGATATAGCTCTTGCCAGGTTATCGGAACAGGTTTTTTGTATTTGCTTAGCAGGTCAGTACGATAAAAAATAATGCCGCAGTCGGTATACAATGGCAAGGCAACCATTTTGCCGTTACTATACATGTTATTGCGAACAGCCTCAAAATAGTCATCGACATCGATTTTATCTTCGTCATTCTCTTTATTAGCCGATCTACCTTCTTTATAAAACTCTGTTAGATCCGTGAGATAATCAGCGAAAATTCCAATCCAGGGGGCATCCATTTGTAGAATATCGACGTCAAACGATTCCGCACTCAACCACTGTTTATATAGAGCAAAACACTCGTTACTAGCATGAGGAAGAGTAATGATCTCGACCTTATGCTTATTTCCTGTTTTTTTAACCCATTTATCGATTGCTTCTTTCAAAAGAACAAGTTCCATGCCTTTTGATCGGCAGGTAATTTTCAGCGTTACACATTCGGAACTGAAAAAGCAAAGCACGGCTACAATAATGGATAATAATTTTTTTTTCATGTTAACTCCCGTTGATTATTTTAAGGCAATTTTTGATGGCCAATCAAGTTTTATATGAAGTTCTTTCAATTGATTGTCGCTAACTCCTGAAGGAGCATTCATCATTAAATCTTGAGCCTGTTGATTCAGAGGGAAAGCAATTATTTCGCGAATATTAGGTTCCCCTGTAATTAGCATAACTATTCTGTCTATTCCCGGAGCACATCCTCCGTGTGGAGGAGCGCCGTATTGAAACGCATTGAACATGCCTTTGAATTTTTCCCTTACGGTTACTTCATCATATCCTGCTATTTCAAAAGCTTTAATCATTAATTCAGGAAGATGATTTCTAATGGCACCGCTGGAAAGTTCAGTACCGTTGCAAACAATGTCATATTGATAGGCCTTAATTTCTAGCGGATTCATCTTTTGAAGTGCTTCCATTCCTCCCTGGGGCATTGAAAAAGGATTATGAGAAAATTCTATTTTTCCGGTATCCTCGTTTAATTCATACATTGGAAAATCAATTACCCAACAGAATTCGAACCCATCTGAACAAAGATTTAAATCTTTTCCTAATTTTTGCCTGGTCAATCCCGCCAACTTATTTGCTTTAGACTCAGTATTACAGATAAAAAATACTACTCCTTCGGAATCTAAGTGGCTAAGATTTTTTATTTGATTCAACTGCTCTGCATTTAAAAATTTAGCAATCGGTCCTTTAATGTCTTTGTCGGAAAAAATAATATATCCAAGCCCGGGCATTTCATTTTCCTTGGCCCAGTCGTTAAGTTTGTCAAAAAAACTACGAGGTTGCTTATCGGCGTCTTTGACGGCGATTGCACGAACGACCGCTCCGGTTTTCACTGCATCGGCAAAAACTGTGAAGTCGGATTTCCTAAAAATATCACTGACATCTTCAATAACTAGAGGATTTCTTAAATCCGGTTTATCACACCCATAGTGCAACATGGCGTTTTGGTATGTTATTTTTTTAAATGGATATTCGGAAACAGATTTATCGGAAAACTCTTTAAAAATTTCATAAATCACTGGCTCAATTGCGTTGAATACGTCATCCTGAGTAACGAATGACATTTCAAAATCCAATTGATAAAATTCACCGGGAGATCTGTCTGACCGACTATCTTCATCTCTAAAACAGGGAGCAATCTGAAAATACCTATCAAATCCCGCCACCATCAAAAGTTGTTTGAACTGCTGAGGAGCTTGTGGTAGAGCGTAAAATTGTCCTGGATGTAGTCGACTCGGTACCAAAAAATCCCGAGCTCCTTCGGGAGAACTTGAAGTTAAAATAGGCGTATTAATTTCCAAAAATCCTGATTTTTTCATTTTTTCTCGAATGCTAGAAATTATTTGCGATCGTAGAACGATATTTTTATGAATCTTCTCTCTTCTCAGATCTAGAAATCTATATTTCAGGCGAACCTCTTCGGATAAATCAGAAATGCTACCAATGGATATGGGAAGGTTTTCTACGTAAGAAAGCATCGTTAACTTTTGAATTTGTATTTCGATTATTCCAGTGGGATTGTCATGATTTATGGTTTCTGGATCTCTCTTGATAACTTTTCCGTCAATCGTTACAACGCATTCATGCCTGACTTTTTCAACTTCGTTAAATAATTCGCTGCTGGAATCGATAACGCATTGCGTAATGCCATAGTGATCTCTTAAATCGATAAATAATAAATTTCCATGGTCCCGTTTTTTGTTGACCCAGCCGGACAGTTTTACTGTTTTATCAACATCGGAACATCGCAACTCTCCGCAATTGTGAGTTCTGTAGATATTCATAAAAATACTCCTGAAAAACGCTCTATTATCTTAAATGGCTGATTTTTTTGCAATGCCACGTGCGTAATAACCTTAAATCTATATACGATAGAGTCAACAACTGGAGTCGTTTAACATAATTGGTATCCCGTCTTGTATCATGTAGGTTGTTGACGATTCCTCACATATCAATCTATCTGACTCTAGCCTTAGCTTTCCTCCACTTTGAGGACAAACTAATAATTTTAGCAAATCTTCGCTTATTAATGGAGTTTCTTTCATGTTATTGATTCATATTGTTGAAAAAATCAATGTTGCTCTTCGACGTTTTAAGCTTATCTATTAAAAACTCCATGCCATCTGATGCGCCGGTCGGCATCAATACTTTTCTTAAAACCCACA
>JAISQI010000052.1 GCA_031274295.1 Holosporaceae bacterium | reverse complement strand
CGCCGCACAATTCCTTTTTAACTGATTCGTGAATAATTACAGCTCCCCACCCGCCTGGACCAGGATTTCCACTGCAAGCTCCGTCCGTATAAATTACAACTCGTTTCATATTTCCATTTCTCCAGAAAAAACATACACAGCTGGTCCAGTTTGAAAAATATTCACATTTTTATCTAGGGAAATCATCAGGGATCCTCCCCGTTGTTTCACAAAAATATTTTCTCGTTCGATAATACCGTTGATGTATGCGGTAGCAACTGATGCGCATGCCCCACTGCCGCAAGCAAGCGTCAGCCCTGCTCCTCGCTCGAAAACAGACAGTATAATCTCGCTTTTGGATTTAACATATGCAAATGAAACGTTTATTTTATTTTTAAACAAATGATGATTTTCCAACAAAGCTCCGGTTGATATTATTTTTTCCCGAGCCAGGATGTTTTTACAAAATAAAATTAAATGTGGATTGCCGATAGAAACGCAAGAAACATGGTAAATACCGAGATCTCGGGGTAATTCTAGTTTCTCTAATATCGATAATGGGTCCACATCTGGCTGTAAGATGCCGATATCTTTTAGATTAAAACTCGGCTGTCCCATTTCAATGCAGACTTTTTCGTTCCTAATAAGGATAGGATATACTTTTTTTGTAGTCTTCAGCGTACATTTCGACAGTCCTTGGCGTTTTTTCATCAAAAGACCTATGCACCTGGCGGCATTTCCGCAAATTTCCGTTTCGCTTCCGTCTGGATTGAAAAATCTGGCGAAAACTTCATCATTTTGTAGCTTATATAAAACCACCAGATCGCATCCGATGCCGCAATGTCTATCGCACACGTTAATGAAGAAATCTTTAGAGAATTCTTCTGGGTATTGATCCGAATTTATCAGAACAAAATCATTGCCAAGCGCCTGCATTTTATCGAATTTCATCAGCATAAATTTTCTCTCAGCAGATTTTTTGTAAGAATTTTCCCGTGTTCCACAGCCAATTGATCAAATGGATTAACTCCGATCAATTTACAAACGAAGGTTACTTCTAACATAAAATGCATGAACAAGGCCCCCAGGATTTCGGGAGTAATTTCCGAAAGCTCTATTTTTCTTACATAACAATTGTTCTCGAGAATAGTTGCTACGGTTGCGTTAAATTGCGCCCTAAAAATATCTGCTATGTTTTTGTTTTTTAAATATGAAAATGACGAAGGACAGAGAGAATTTTTAGATATTTGCAGTTCTGTTTTTTGTTTTTCGAAAAAAAACGTAAAGCATTTGTCTTTTTTTCCATCCAGATACAGCTGCAGCTGACTATGTTGATCAACAGAACCGATGGCTGTAATTGGAGTAATACCATTTCCGGATTTTCCAGTGCTCTCGGCATACAATTGAGCCAGCCATTCTCCAAATACGGAAAGCTTATCGGAATAAATAAAAGATACATGCTGGGTTATTTTATTTTGAAAACTTTCAATGATAAAAGAAGCGCCTTTCTCTGCTTCGTGGATATAATTTTCTAGAATTTTCTTCCCTCCAGACCTGATAACCAACGGATCAATTCCACAGAGCAATGCCGGTAGCATTCCGACGATAGAAAATACAGAAAATCTTCCTCCAATCGTTGTCGGATGATCCAGGCACAGAAAATTAAATTTGTTCGCAATTTCCACCAATGAAGATTGTTTGTTCTCGCTTACGATTACAAATTTATCTTCTTTTTCTTTTACAAAATCTAGTGCCAGCAAAGTTTGGCATATGGTTTCCAAAGTTTCTCCGGATTTTGAAATACATAAAAACCCAGTGCTTTCTAATTTTATTTCAGAAAATACTTTTTTCAGCGTTGAAGCGTCTAAGTTGCTGACAAATCTTATATTTTTGTTCTGTGATAATGCCTGAATGCACTGTCCCCCCAAACTCGATCCTCCTGTGCCGAAAATAACGAAGTTTTCATGGAGCATCCACTTTTTAAGACGCGGATTTTGCAAAACGTCTAGATCTTTTGTGGATTTTACAATTGAAAAACAATCAAGCGCCACCAAATCTTCAGCGAAATCGAAATTTAGTTTCGCCAAATCTTTGGGAAGAAGGACAGATTGATTAATTAGCACCCTTTTCCTCTACCGGTTTTATAACGGAGATGACGCAGGGATCATTTTTAAATATTTCCTTTGCGAGTGCATTTACCTCGTTTAAATCGAATTTATTTACAAAATCCCAATAGGATCTAAGAAAGTCAAAATCATAGCAGGAACCTATCTTCTTCGATACCCAGTCCACGAAGTCTACTACATCTACATCATAGTGAAATACATTGGCCGAAGCTGCTAATTTTTTTGCGGCTTTTTGGGCTTGCTGTTGGGTGATTTTTTCCGAAGCTATGCATTTGATTTCAGATAAAATCGCCGTTATTACTTCTTCAATTTTATCTGAATTTTTAGATGTAACGGTCATGCAAAAGTCCCCGTAGTCATAGTTCCAGAACGAATAAGTAAACGATATGGACGTAACGATTTTTTGATTTTCAATCAGGTTTTTCTGAAGGGCCTCATCCAAATGATTTATAAAAATCTCCGCTGCCAAAGCTTTGTTTTTTTGATTTCTGTAATTGGGAATTCGCCAATACATTTCTATTATGGGAACGCTAACCTGCAAACTTTGTTTTGTAAGTCTAACCGTGGATCCGTGATGTTGTGGCTCCTGAAGTCGATTAATCGGCTCAGATTTACCCGCTGTTGTTTTAAAATATTTTGCAATCTCTTTTAGGACGTGATTTTTATCGACATTTCCCGCAATAATTAATGTTGCGCGACCATTTGTATAGTGTTTGTTTTTGAATTCTTGTATATCTTCTTCCGATATAGACTTCAAATCGTCCAAATCACCCGATATTCTGATTCCGTAATTGGAATGCCAGTACAAGGATTTTCTAGATTCATACCGGATGGCATTTTTATCTATATCCTGATCTTCCAAAATTTGCCGCTCTACCATTTTTTTACTATCTTTTAATTCATCAGTAGAAAATGTAAAACTGGAGAAAATGACGCCGAGATTTTTTATAAATCCTTCTAGGTTTTCTAATTTTCCATAAAAATAATATATACTCTGATCATGCCCGGCGTATGCGTTGCTCTCTGATCCATATTGAAGAGAATCCACATTGACGCTTTCTTTTAATTTCTTTGCGAACATGTAATTTAGCAAATTTGCAACCCCATGCTTGTCGATTTCATCAGTGCTTCCGGAAGAAATACATAGCATAACGAGTAGGGCATTCGATTTAGTAGTATCGACGAAAACGACAGACATCCCGTTGTCTAGTTTTTGGAAAGATGCTCCTCGATATTTGTCCTCGTTAGCGTTTAAATGAGAAAAAATTAAAAAAGAAAAAATAGCAACCAATCTTATAAGCATGTTGTACCTCATTTTAGACAAGGCGGAACCAACAGAGGATTATTTTCTTTTGCGCTATCTACAGAAATTTTGTCGTTCTCGTGGTTTCCACATCCAACTAAAAACACAAATAATATCGTTAATAAGACTCTCATGCACCCTCTTCTTCACGCGAAATTAGACATAAAATCAGCACTCCGATCACAATTGCGCTATCTGCAATATTGAAAGCAGGCCAATGGTAGGTTAACAGATGAAAGTCTAGAAAATCAATAACGGCTTTATGGATAAATCTGTCAATTACATTCCCAATTGCCCCGCCTATTATCATACAAATCGCAAGTTGGTTCTGTCTGTTTTGACCTCTCATCCCTACGCACAAGGATATTATTATGATCAACGAGACTAATATAAGGATAATCGGCTGTAGAGTTCCACTTAACAATCCAAAGGTTATGCCCTTATTTTCGACTCTTATTATATTGAAAAAAGACAGTACGCGCACAGTCCCTCCAAGTCGTAAAAACTCTACTACCGCAAATTTTGATAACTGATCGATTAGTAAAATGAAAAAAACGACAAGGACATTGCCAACTAAATTTCTTGAGCTAAGACCTTTCGACACCTTTCGCATATTTTATCCTCGGTTATGTGGATGGAAACTTTCCAGCATCTTTCACATTTCTTTCCAGGCGCTACTGAAACGACCACGCCTATGTTTTTCATGTCATCCCCCACAAACGCACCCTCTGGAATTGGTTCATGCTTAATTTTAAATCCTGATGTAATTGAAATTTCTTCCCAGAATGATTCATCTCGTATTTGGACGATTTTATCTGGATCGAAAACGGTTACACTAGCCTGAAGACTTGATCCGATGATCTTATTCTGGCGCGCAATTTCCAAAGCAGCGGTTATGGATCTTCGAATTTCTTTTACTTCATTGATTTTATTGGACAATTCTTGATTGATCCACCCATCTACCGGAACTAAAAATTTTTCCAGATGCACGCTGGACGCATGATTAACGTTTAACCAGGCTTCCTCCGACGTGAAAACGATAACCGGAGCAAGCCACCGAATGATATGCTGAAACAGCGCGTTTAACACGCATCGATACGCTTTGCGCTTGGGATCATCCTTATGATCACAGTAGAGACAATCTTTCCGTATATCAAAAAAGAATGACGACAGATCTCCGGAACAGAATGTATGCAACATTGAAAAGTATTTGTTAATGTCGTACGAATCTATGCATGACATTAGTTCTTCGTGTATTTCGGTCAACCTATGTAACGCCCATTTTTCAAGATCTGGAAGATCATCGTAGGACACTGCATCTTCGGAATGATTATATCCCGACAATGCTCCCAACATATATTTCAGAGTATTGCGAAGTTTCCTATAGACGTCCTCCAGCTGCTTCAAGATACTGGATCCTAGCTTCAAATCCTGAGTAAAGTCGCTGCAGGAAACCCACATGCGGAAGATATCTGCTCCGAGGTTTTTCACGACGTCATCGAGGGTAATTACGTTTCCGATTGATTTGGACATTTTCCGTCCTTTTTCGTCGACGATAAATCCATGGGTCATCACTGTTTTAAACGGAGCTTTTTTAAGGGTTCCGCACGCATTAAGCAAAGAATGCTGAAACCATCCGCGATGTTGATCGGAACCTTCCACGTAAATGTCAGCTTGAAAATTTATATCGTCTTTTTTAAGAACGTAGGCGTGGGTGGACGCGCTTTCGAACCAGACGTCCAATGTATCCAGAACTTGTTCGTAGTCTTTGCCGTTATATTTATCTCCTAGGAATATCTGTGGATCCTGCGCAAACCAAGCATTAGATCCCTCTTTAGCGAAAATGTCCGCCGTACGATCGATGACGGAAGCATCCCGCAGAGGCTTTCCTGTTTTCTTTTCTATGAACAACGGAAGAGGTACTCCCCAAACACGTTGACGAGAAATACACCAATCTCCGCGATTTTCCAAGAACGATTTTATGCGATTATATCCCTGTTTGGGAATCCATTTAACTTTTTCAATCTCCGCAAGAGCTTTTTTACGCAATCCTGTATCCATACTCAAAAACCATTGGGCGGTTGTTCTGAAAATCAACGGAGACTTCGATCGCCAGGAATGAGGATAGCTGTGTGTAATGGTCGTCTTAAACAAAAGAGAACCAACTTCTTCCAGAAGCTGTAAAATTTCCTCTTCAACTTTAAATATGTGTTTTCCGGCAAATATCGGCACGCAATCGTAGTAGATTCCCGCTTCATTTACTGTTGTTGGTACCTTTATGCCTTGTTTTTTACACACATTGAAGTCGTCAACTCCATGGCCGGGAGCCGTATGAACCAGTCCGGTTCCGGCATCGATTCCCACATGATTCCCATGGATGAGCGGCACGTCAAAATCATATCCGGATTTATAAAACGGATGACAACAAATTACTCCCTCAAGAAGTTCTCCGGAAAAATCTCGTAAAATTTCAGCTGAAACTCCTGTTGTTTGGAAAAAATCTTCTATAAGATCCTTGGCTATGATGATTTTTTTATCCTCGGCCTGGAGTAGACAGTATATGATATCCTTTGAATAGGATATGGCCCTATTCCCAGGAATTGTCCAGGGAGTCGTGGTCCAAATCACGCAGAGAGAATTGTTGAGAAAATCAACAGGAGAGGATTTCACTTTGAATAATACATAGATGCTGGTGGATTTTTTGTCCATATATTCGATTTCCGCGTCTGCCAGAGCAGTATGCTCCACGACTGACCAAAAAACTGGTTTTTCTCCTCTGTACAGAGTGTTATCGACAATAAACCTTCCAATTTGACGAATCACAGCAGCTTCAGCCTCGAAATTCATTGTTAAATAAGGATTTTTCCAATCGGCATTGATTCCAAGACGTTTAAATCCTTCCCGCTGAACGTTTATCCAGTATTCGGCAAACTCTCTGCACATATTCCGGAACTCAACAATGGGAATATTTTCTTTTTTTCTCCCCTTTTCTCGAAGTTGTTCTTCTATTTTCCATTCTATGGGTAATCCGTGGCAATCCCACCCCGGTATAAACGGAGAGTCGAACCCCTGCATATGTTTCATGCGAATAATTATGTCTTTTATAACCTTATTCATTGCAGTCCCGGCATGTGGATTACCATTAGCAAAAGGAGGACCGTCATGAAGAACGAACATTTCCTGTCCTTTCCTCACGGATCTAGATTTGTTATAAATACCGATTTCATCCCAATATTTCAGAATTTCCGGCTCTTTCTGGGAAAGGTTACCTCGCATCTGAAAATCGGTTTTTGGTAGAAATATTGTGTCCTTAAAATCCATAACTATCATCAAATTTCACATCCCCGAGAGTAAAGAAATCATTCTGAAAAGTCAATGAAATAGAAGTTCTCCTTAAGATTAACGCGTTTTTTATGAGATAATTTGCACAGTTCCCTAGGATTTTCCATTCCTCCGATTTAATGGCCTCGGCTCTCACACAAACAAACATTTGGAAGATTTGTCAGTCCGGATTTCCGATTGGCAAAGGATCTACAAAGATCACCTCCAAGTCCCCGGGCAGACTCTGTCTCACAGATTCGATAAAACCGGCGTCCGTGCCGACGGGAACAGCTAGCCATTGCAGATTGGGAATCGAAAGAGCGTCCTCTCCGATTTCTTTAAGTCCAGAGACCGACTCAAATTTCATCTCATACAAATTTCCGCACCGAGAAAAACATTTCTTACCAATGGCTTTCACGCCTGCCGGAATGTTTATTGACTTCAGAGCGGAGTACGCAAATCCCAGGTCTCCAATTTCTCTCAATTTGGAGCTACGTTCAAATGTTATTTCACACAATTTGCAAATACTAAAACACCATCCGCCGATGATCTCTACGCTTGCCGGAATATGTATCGACTCCAAGCCAGTTATATAAAATGCCCCATTTTTGAGTCGTTTTAGTTGTGAGTTTTCCGCAAACGACGCTTCCCGCAGATCTTGACACCTAAAAAAACATTTCTCGCCGATGGACTCTACTTTCGACGGAATGTGAATCGACCGCAGACTGGAGGATTCAAAAGCCTGTGATCCGATTCGTTTCAGGTTGGAATCTCCCTCAAATATCACCTCGCGCAGACTTTTACACGTGCGAAAGCAACGTTTGTCTATGAATTCCACCTTTGACGGAATGCGTATCGATTTTAAGCCGGAGGATTCAAAGGCCGCTTTCTCAATTTGTTTAAGATTGGAGTTGTCCTCAAATATCACCTCCATCAAATCTCTGCACTCGGAAAAATATTTTTTGCTGATAACTTCTACGCTCGATGGAATAACCACACTTTTCAAACCATTAGAATTAAATACTCCGTCATTCATCGTTTTTACGACAAATTGTTGGCCATTAAGCTCGACAGATTTCGATACTGCTAACATATTCCTATCCTGCTTCAGGACGACCTCCACCAACCTGGCAGATCCATCGGAAGAACAGTAGTATGTGTTACCATTCTTGGTTATTACTTCCTTCATAGATCCGGCAACAGATGGTATCCAAGAACATACCTTATCGGTGTTCACATCTGGCGAAATATTTATTGGCCGTAGGTTAGGGCACTCAAAAAAAGCTCTATGTTCAATTTGTGGTAATTGGGAATCGGACTTAAACGTCACTTGACACAAACTTGCGCAATCTCTAAAACACCACTCGCCAATGAACTCTACGCTCGCCGGAATGTTTATCGACTTCAGACCAGAGCTCTCAAAGGCTCTTTTTTTAATTCGCCGCAATTTAGAGTCTCCCGCAAACGCCACCTCGTGGAGACTTGCACAACTTTTAAAACACAATTTGCCGATAATCTCTACATTTGCCGGAATGCTTATTGACTTTAGGCCAGTTCCACAAAAGGCTCCTTCTTCGATTCGTTTCAGGTGAGAATCTTCTGCAAACGCCACTTTACGTAAATTCTCGCACCAAAAAAAACACTCCCTGCCTATAAACTCTACCTTTGACGGAATGCTTATCGACTTCACGCCGGTTCCATAAAAAGCCCCTCTATTAATCTGTTTTAGACGAGAATCAGGCCCAAATGTCACATTGTACAGATTTTTGCAATCACAAAAACACCACCCCCCAATAAACTCCACTTGCGATGGAATGCGGATCAACCTAATATTGGTTTCACAAAAGGCCCCTTCTTCGATTCGTTTCAGGTGAGAATCCCCCGCAAACGCCATTTCGACCAGATTTATGCGCCCTTCAAAACACTTCTTCCCAATGACTTCTACACGCGGCGAAATAACTGCCTTTTCCAAATTACTAAACCTAAATGCTTCATCGTTCACTGCTTTTACGAAAAAATATTCATCCTCAATTCTGACAGATTCCGGTATTATTATTGTCTTCCGACCCTTTTTTTGATAAAACCGCATCAACTTGGCAGATCCATCGGAAAAACAGTGGTATTTAACGCCATTTTCCCTGCACTCCCCTACTTTTTCCATGGCTCCGGCGATAAATTGCACTGCCGCAGCAATTATCACAAATAACTTCTTCATTTATTTCCATCGATATAAAAACTAAATTCAAATAAATATCAAACTATTTTATCATAATTGTAAGCTATAAATCATGGATTTAGTTTTTCCGCGGAAGTGGTGATTTATAAGCTGTGCTTCAAATTTCACTCTACGTTTTTAGCGTTTTCGTAGTTGGCGAAGGATTTTATGTCGGCGGCGATGGCGGCGAGGGCTGATTTCAGAGCGGATTCGTCGGAAACGTCCCAGAGATACGGCGCGGAAGTGCCACTGGCGCAGCTGTCCAGATAGGAATAATCAAAGGTTATGGTCGTATTGAGGTCGTTCCAAAAGGGCGT
>JAISQI010000007.1 GCA_031274295.1 Holosporaceae bacterium | reverse complement strand
ATACGTTTTGACGGTGTTATTGCTGATGTTTTTAGTGCTCAACAAAAAAATATTATTTTTTTCAATGTCGATGAATTCCATGTTTTCAGATAAATCTAATCCCGAGTGAGTGATGGCGCATTCGCCATCCGGATAGGCGATTCCTTCTCCACCATATGGAGATTCGGAGCACATAGTGTCCAAACTTTCGTACATCCTAATCCAATACCTAATATTATCTACCGGAATAAACCGTGGGCGATGTTTTTCAATAATAGCGTCTATTTTGGCGATACTCTTGTTGTACACGAAATCAAATGTAGATTCAGTTGTGATTGTTTCCACCGCCGTTTGAGTTTCATTGATTTTCATCAGCTCTAATAGAAAAAAAACCAAGTAGCAAAATATTGGAAGGGTCAATGCAGTTTCTACAAGAATTGCACCTCTGGAAATGGATTTACCGCGGAATATTATAAAAGTGCGAACAGCGAGAATCATACGTTTGATAATTGAATTCAATGAAGATCTATATTCGCAGGATTTAGTATTTTTTTCCGCGGACATACAATAACTCCATAGACCATTTTCCAGTATTATAAAATAATAAATACTAATAATTTATTAATGTAAATAACGAATCCCTCGAAATGAGAGTTTTCGTATGGTCAGATTCCCATAAGGTACGAGCAAACGGCATTAAATACGAATATCTTTCTGTTATTGCGGAACGTTGAAACCGATGTAGACAAACCGAAGCTCCGCACAAACGCCAAAATCTTCGCCGGAGTAGTTTTGAGAGCGTCCTTTGGCGTTTTTAATGCAGTGGTCTCCCTAATGTTGTGTGGATTTTTTTAGTCCGAACTTAGATTTTAATTTAGAATTTTCTAGTAAATATATGCTTCCTTTATGAAACGTGATACACTCGGCAGATTTTGTTTTTTTGTTGAAGTATTTATGCACGATATAAAAGCGATAAGAGATAATCCTGAATTTTTCGATGTAGCTATGAAAAATAGGAATTCTAGCGCTTTGTCTTCTGCCATCATTGATTGGGATGCTAAAAAAAGACAAGTGATCAGCCAATTACAGCAGATGCAATCCAGACGCAATGAAATTGCATCTATTATTGGTAATGCCAAAAAACAAGGAAAAAGCACTTCTGCTTTAGAGCAAGAAGCTTCGAACGTAAAACAAACTGTTCTCAGTTTGGAGAAAAAAGAATCTAAATTATCTAGTCAGCTAAACGAAATTTTATCTTCCATTCCTAATATTCCGCTCGGAGATGTTCCCGTTGGCAAAGATGAAACGGACAATAAGTGCATAAGAACTGTTGGAGATCCTCCTAAGTTTAATTTTAAGCCTAAATCACATTATGAAATTGGTGAAGCGCTTGGAATGATCGATTTTTCCGCTGCTGTAAAAATTTCAGGTAGTAGATTTACCGTTTTAAAAGATCAGATAGCTAAACTTGAACGTGCGTTGAAGAATTTCATGCTAAACGTGCATACGCAGGAGTTTGGATACGAAGAAATTAGTGTTCCATTTTTAGTAAATCCCGAATGCATGTATGGAACTGGACAACTACCCAAATTTGCAGATGATTCTTTTTCTACCACCGATGGTAGATGGCTTATTCCAACTTCTGAGGTTCCATTAACCAATATGGTACGCGACATGGTTATTCCAACGTCGAAATTGCCCATAAGAATGACCGCATACTCGGCCTGTTTCAGATCAGAGGCTGGAGCCGCTGGTCGCGACAACCGCGGCATGATTCGCAATCATCAATTTTCAAAAGTTGAATTGGTTAGCATCGTTCATCCGGAAAAAGGAAAAGAGGAATTGGAGCGCATGACGAACGCCGCTGAGACAATTTTAAAAAAGCTTGGATTAGCTTACCGCGTAATGCTATTATCGACCGGAGATATGGGATTTTCGGCGGAAAAGACGTATGATCTTGAAGTTTGGATTCCAAGTGAGGATACATATCGGGAGATTTCCAGTTGTTCGTTGTGTGGGCAATTCCAAGCAAGAAGAATGTCCGCTAGATATAAAAACGGATCCGAAAGAGGATTCGTTTCCACCTTGAACGGATCTGGATTAGCGATAGGCAGGACAATAGTGGCTATTTTGGAAAATTATCAACTTGCTAATGGAAAGGTAACAATTCCTGAAGTGTTAGTGCCATATATGAACGGTATAAGGGAGCTCGGTAAAGATGGTGAATAGAACAACATCATCAGTGTCTAGAATACTGATTACAAATGACGATGGTATTAATTCCAGTGGAATAAAAGCACTTGAGCGCATTGCAAACTCCATAACTCCGGATGTTTGGGTTATCGCTCCAGAAATTGGGCAGAGCGGAAAAGGATTTTCAGTCACATTCGATTCAATTTTGAGAATTAACGAAATTTCCCCACGAAAATTTTCAATTTCTGGAACCCCTGCGGACTGTGTTTTTATAGCTACTGAACAGATTTTAGGTGACAAAAAACCTGATTTGATTTTATCAGGAATAAATCATGGAGCTAATATTGCCGATTTTATAGGAATGTCTGGAACAGTTGGAGCAGCATTTGCCGCATCGTTGCAAAATATAAAATCAATCGCCGTTAGCCAGCATTTTATCAATAAAATTCCAACAAAATTTCCATTAGTTGATCATTTTCTTCCGACTATTATAAAAAGATTAATGTCGTTTCAGTGGCCCAATGGAGTATGCATGAATATCAATTTTCCAAACGCTCCACTGGGAGGAGTTAATGGAATTAGAATAGCCAACCAAGGTAAACTAGACATAAAGTGGAGCATCCATAAAAAGGAGGATCCAGTTAGTAATCCTTACTACTGGATACACGCCACCTATGACTACAACGATAAACAGATTAATTCAGATGTATTACTTGTGGAGAAAGAAAATTATATAACCATTACTCCTCTAATGAGTAGACATGAGTTTTTAGAATGTGCTAATAAATTGGAGGAATTATTTTCGTCAAATGTATAGAATATTTTTATATACCATTATAGTTTGGGTCGCTGGGTGTGAAAGAGACGGTCTTTCTCCGGTTGAAATAAAAATCGATGATGAACCTGGATATGCTGCCATTGGGAATACCGCATTAGCAGCTACGCATATTGTATCAAACGAAGAGACGTTGTTTGATGTTGCTTTTAAATACAATATTGATCCGATGAATCTTGCAAAAATAAATGGCATAAAGTCTCCCTATAACGTTAGAAATGGGCAGATCTTGCGATTGCCAGAGGAGAGTCCTAGCGCTCCCGAAGAAATAGCGACAACGGAAAGTGAGATTCCTAAATATAAAGAACCACTCCAAAAAGAAAAGCCCAAAAAAGATGAGCTGGACGATGGATTTGCCACAATAATAGCAACGAAAAATAAATCTTCCCCAAGCGCGACAAAGACTACTTCAACTGCTAATTCAACGGGTACTAGTTTCAATGAGCAGGAAAATTTCCTTTCCTCTCCGAAAGTAACTAAAACTGCCTCTGGAAAATCTATAGAAAGTTCATCAAATGATTCAGGGAACGTTACAAAATCTTCTAACACTGAAAAGCCCAAACTTGTAACGTCCAACAAAATGATTTCTCCTGCCAATGGAAAAATTATCTCCAGATTTGGTGACGTTAAAGATGGAATTTCTAACGACGGAATTAACATAAAAGCGCCCATTGGGGCTCCCGTTAAGGTCGCGGCCAGTGGCGATGTAATCTATGCCGGAAACAAACTAGAAGAGTTCGGAAATACTGTCATTGTTCAACATGATAATGGATTAATAACATCCTACGCTCACTTAAATAATATCAATGTTAAAAACGGCGCAAAGATAAATTCCGGAGACATCATAGGATCCGTCGGAAAAACCGGAGACGTAACGGAATCCCAATTGCATTTTGAAATTCTAAAAAATAAAACTCCCGTGGATCCAGAAAAGTATTTAGCAAAATAGGAGAGAAGCATGACGAATTCCCAGACGGCAACAACAACCCCTTCTCCGCCGATAACTAATAATCAGCAACAGCACGGAATAGTCGGATCATTAGTTCCATTTGTTTTAATAATATTGGTACTTTATTTTTTAATGTTTCGTCCCCAACAAAAGCACGAAGCAAAAAGGCGCAGTCTTATGGCTACTCTTAAAAAAGGAGATAAGGTTGTTACGTCTAGCGGTATCATAGGAATTTTACATAAAATCATAAATGAAAAAGAAGTTTCTTTAGAAATATCAGAAAATGTTCGCGTTCGTATGCTGAAAAGTTCCATTGCGGAAGTGTTAGAAAAAAATTCACAATTGGAAAAGGAAGATGATAAGACGACTACTGCCTCAACAACATCTAAATCAGCCGGTAAAAAACATGTACCCGCCAAAAACAAGACAGGAGTTCCATCATGAACTTTGCAAAATGGAAGGAAATACTTATAGGGGGTGTTTGCGCTCTGGGTATTTTGTTTGCGCTGCCGAACATTCTTCCGCAGAGTTTTTTAAATAAGTTCCCGGATTGGATGCCGAATCAGAAGATAAGTCTCGGATTGGATCTGCGGGGAGGAGCGCATCTTTTGTTGGAGGTTGATCTGGATAGCGTAAAAAACGATTATCTAAATCAAATTCTGGACAGCGCAAGAACGGTTTTAAGAAAAGAATCCATTCCGTATGCATCTAGTTTTCCGAAGATGATAACTAAAGATCAGGAAAAAGTAGAATTCGATCTAAAGGACACATCTAAAATTGGCAAAGCTAGAGCGATTCTTGGCTCTATCGACACGGATTTTAATATTGATATCACCGGAACGCATGTTACTATGGTTCCAACTGAAGAAGCTCTTCAGAAGAGAAAACTTGATGCCGTAGATCGTTCCATTGAAATTGTCCGGAAAAGAGTTGATGAAACCGGAACTCGCGAAGCCAACATTCAAAAACAGGGAGATGACCGCATTCTTCTACAAATTCCTGGATTGCAAGATCCTTCCCACGTAAAAGAACTGTTGGGACGCACAGCAAAAATGACATTCCGATTGGTAGATGAAAGCGCTCCAGAAACTATGGATCGCAAAAAAGCCATCCCTCCGACCGGAAGTATGTATTTGGAATCTTCTGAAAGTGGAAAATTCATCGCTGTGAAAAAACAAGTGCTGGTGGGAGGAGAAACTCTAATCGACGCCGGATTGGGCTACGATGAGTACAATCGTCCGGAGGTGAGTTTCAAATTTAACAAGATCGGCGCCAAGAAATTCGGAGAAGCTACTCGTAGTAATGTCGGAAAAAGATTTGCCATAATTCTAGACAATGAAATCATTAGCTCTCCTGTAATTCAGACTCCAATTACCGGAGGTTCCGGAAGAATTACTGGAGAATTTTCCGTCGAAAGGGCTCGGGACTTGGCCCTATTACTGAGAGCTGGAGCTTTACCAGCTCCTCTGAATGTAATCGAGGAAAAAACTGTTGGACCTGATCTGGGAGCCGATTCTATTCGCTCTGGAGTAATAGCAACACTTATTTCTGGACTTCTGGTTCTTATATTCATGTACATGTGGTACTCCTCGTTTGGATTAATTGCAAACATTGCCGTTGTGGTTAATCTAATTCTGCTTATAGGAGGATTATCCTATTTGCAGGCGACGTTGACTCTTCCGGGCATTGCCGGTATAGCGTTAACCGTCGGTATGGCCGTGGATGCTAATATTCTCATCAATGAAAGAATCAAGGAATACCTGCGAAAAGGAGAAAAGTGGATGAAGGCCGTTGAAGCCGGGTATGATTTGGCCATGACTTCCATCATGGATACCAATCTCAACACCATAATCGGTATGATATGTCTATATCAATTTGGAACTGGTCCGGTGAAAGGGTTCGCCATAACTACAATGCTCGGAACTATAATTTCGTTTTTCACGTCGACGACTTTGACGAGATATATAGTCTCAACTCTGATGCGATTTAAGTATCCCATTTCCATACCAATGTAGAGAGGACTAAGATTATGGAAATTTATAAGCTCATACCACACGACACAAAGATTAATTTCATTGGGAATCGCCGTTATACCTATGTGATTTCGATAATTGTAACATTGATTAGCATTTTTACCTTTGCCTTTCATGGATTAAATTTCGGCATAGACTTTCGCGGTGGCTTTGTTATGGAAATTCGAACTCAGCAGGAAGTCGATTTGGGAACATTGCGGGAAAAACTTACTAAATTGGACATTGGAGAAGTGTATCTGCAGGAATTTGGATCAAAAAATGATGTTCTAATAAGAATACCAGATTCCGGAGATAAAAATAGCCAAAATGTGTCTCTAGAAAAGGTTAAAGCAACTTTGGGAGACAACATCGAGTACAGAAAAATTGAAAAAATTGGTCCAAAAATCGGAAGCGAGCTTGTGCACGACGCCACTCTAGCGGTTATCATCTCGCTGATGGCCATTCTGTTGTATATATGGATACGGTTCGAATGGCAGTTTGCCATCTGCGGGGTTATTGCCCTCGCCCACGACTGCATTGTTTTGATGGGCCTCTATTCCGTATGCCATTACTTTGAATTTAACGTAAATTCCATTGTAGCACTACTAATGACTGCCTGTTACTCCATCCACGACACAGTTGTTGTTTTTGATCGAATACGAGAGGACATGATGGCCTATAGAAACTTGACAGTGGCTGAATTACTGAACAAGTCCATAAATGAGACGTTGTCCAGAACCGTTTTGACGTCCCTCACGACGGTTTTATCGCTGTTTGCTTTGTGTTTTTTCGGAGGAAAAGTTATTTTCGACTTTTGTTTTCCTATATTGTTCGGATTGATGTTCGGTACTTTCTCCTCCATATGTTTATCGGCTCCACTTCTTTTATTTACTGGCATAGTAGTAGACGGGAAAAGCGTCGCCATTGGGTTGGATAAAGTATAAGTATGACTAGAAAACCCATTGTCGCCATTGACGGTCCTGCGGGCAGTGGTAAAGGCACCATAGCCCGCATGCTGGCGGATCATTTTGGGTTTGCATATCTTGACACTGGTGCACTTTATCGGATTGCTGCACATGCGAATGTTAATTTCGATGAAATTACTAACTTGTCCGTTCATGATCTTTTGAAAATCGCCGCAGACACTCCGGAAGACGTTCTAAAATCAGATATCGTCGGCTGCAAAGCCTCTGACATCGCGAAATTGCCGCACATTCGGGAAGTAATGACTCAATTACAGCGGGAATTTGTAGCAAATCCCGGAAACGAGTTTGGCGGATCCATTCTGGACGGTCGCGACATTGGCACTGTCGTGATTCCCAATGCCGATTGCAAAATCTTTATCACTGCAGATCCGGAAGTTCGAGCAAAACGTCGATGGAATTTTTTGAAAATAACAAATCCACTCCTCACATACGAGACAATTTACCAGAGTATTGTCGCAAGAGATGAACAGGATCAATCAAGAAAGATTGCTCCATTGACTTGTGACGAAAGCTACGTTCTGCTGGACACATCCGCAGATACCATAGATATGTCATTGGCAAAAGCGGTAAAAATTGTAAGAGTCGCCTTGTCTGAGTGAAATCAAAAAAGACCAGCGCCTTAGGAATCATCATAAAATCGGATAACAGTATGAAAACCAATGCCTACTTCTATAGAAACTCAATTTTACTGCATTTTTCAAGAATTTTCTTTTTTGCTTTTTTCCGCAGTTCATTCTGATCGTCTCTCCATAGAAAATGAATATTTGGCCCCGCATCAATTGTAACAATTGGACCGTCGTTATTTTCCATGCAAAATTTTTCAATTTCTTTTAGAACAATTGTCGTTTTAGGTTGAATATATCTGAACCCCGGAGAAGATGTTTCAAATAGAGCGTGCATATCAAGGTATTCTTCTCGGCATATTTCACGGGCATTGTTCCATTGATCGTTATCAAGAGAATTTATCAAATTATGGAATCGATTTTGGGCTCTTGAGGGTCTTCCCACAAATAATGGGCTACTCTTGACCAATTCATGCGCTTCACTGGATGAAATCTTCTTTGGCTGCGTATCGACCAATACCAGGTCATGATTCAATTTACAAATTTTCAAATCTATGCTTTTTGCTCCATTTTTATCCCAGACACTCCATGGAAAAAAGAATGATCTACAAGACGCTCCGGATCCTTCTCTACTAATTTGACTCATTTCTTCCAGCGAAAGAGGGTTTATGCCTTTTATTTCACAGATGGCTGTTACTGCGCATTTTGTTAAAGCTGCAAAACTCGAAGATGAACTCGCTATTCCAACGGAATGAGGGAAATTATTGGAAGATTCCACACAAAAATATCCATTATAATTAAATCGAGTTTTTATATTCTTCAAATGTTGCAAAAATCGATTTACTGATTTTAAGTTTAATCTGATTGCATTTTTGAAACTATCTTCTTTTGTGCAATTTTCAATAACGACTTTCGAGGTGAATTTGCTTAATGTATAGGATAGGGAAACATTGCATGGAATATTTCCTTGTTCTTTCCCCATATATTTTATTAGAGCTATATTAGAAGTAGCTTCGCTGATCCACATATAATAATCCATTTAATTACGATTTTTACATGGTACACCGATTATCGACAACAAATAAATCAATTCATAAAAATTTGCGTGATATTGTCATGTCATTGACAACCTAATTGGTTAGACAATACAGTGAAATAGGGCTTTTTAGTTTTTAGGTGATTTTTTGCTTACTTCATCCGAGTTGATAAGTTTAGTTAGAGAATATGATCGAAATGCCAACGCAGATTTACTAAGAAAAGCTTACGTATTTGCTATGGAAGCTCATGGAGTCCAAAAGAGAGCATCTGGATCTCCTTATTTCTACCACCCGGCGGAGGTTGCACGTTTTTTAGCAGAGTTAAGACTCGATGTGCAAACCGTTGTCACAGGTCTTCTTCACGACGTTCTGGAAGATACAAATGTCAGTTTCGAAGAACTTGAGGAGATTTTCGGAGCAGAAATTGCTTTTCTTGTGGATGGTGTTACAAAATTATCAAAAATTAATTACACCTCTTCAAAAACTCATCAGGCGGAGAATTTTAGAAAATTTCTTTTGGCAATATCACAAGATATTAGAGTATTGATAGTAAAACTCGTCGATAGACTGAACAATATGCGCACTTTAAATTACGTGGCTTCCATAGAAAAAAGAAAAAGAGTAGCCCTTGAAACTCTGGAAATTTATGCTCCGCTCGCCGAACGTATTGGAATGAATGTTATAAAAGATGAAATGGAGGACTTAGCATTTTATAATCTTCATCCAAACGAGTACAGTGCGATTTCATTAAGGCTAGATCAAATAAGGAAAAAAGATCACAATTTTGTGCAAAACACAACTCTGGAACTAAAAAAAGTATTTAAGGCAGCGGGAATCGAAGCCAATATAAGCGGCCGAGAGAAAAAAGTCTATTCGATCTGGAAAAAGATGCAAAGGCGTAACGTATCTCTTGAGCAAATAAATGACATTGTGGCCTTTAGAATCATTGTTGATACAGTGCAGCAGTGTTATTTGTCTCTTGGCGTAATTCACACAAATTTTCAGATTATGCCAGGAAGATTCAAGGATTACATAAGTATCCCGAAGTTAAATAACTATCGTTCATTACATACCACTGTAATTGGCCCTCTAAAACAATCAATAGAGGTTCAAATAAGAACTGAAGAAATGCATCGTGTGGCAGATGAAGGAGTTGCTGCGCACTGGTCCTACAAAAACGATGATGTGGTTGCTCCAAGCGACGATCCTAAAAACTATGGCTGGATCAAAAGTCTACTTACTATTATTCAAAATTCCGGAACTCCAGATGAAGCGATGGATCACTCTAAAATGGAGATGTTTGAAAATGAAGTTTTCTGCTTTACTCCCACTGGTGATCTGATAACGCTCCCACACGGAGCGACAGCGGTTGATTTTGCGTATGAAATCCATACGGTCATTGGAAATACATGTATCGGCGTAAAGATAAATGGAAAAATGGTACCTCTTAAAACGGTTTTAAGAAATGGAGATCAAGTTGATATTATCACTTCGCCATATCAGCGCCCGGAAGCTGCTTGGGAAAGGTTTGTTATCACCGGAAAAGCAAAGGCTTGTATAAAAAAATTCATCAAAGCACAGGAAAAGGCCGAATTTACAGATCTGGGATTGCAACTGATGAAATACATTTTTGCTTCTTCAACAGACATTAATTTCAGTGAAGATTTGATAGATATAAAAAGATTTTCTTGTGATTCCGTTAGTAAATTCTATTATAACCTAGGCAAAGGTATTATTTCCGCTGATAACGTTAGGATGATGATTCCCAAATCCGGAAATCGGATGTCCATCCATGAAAATTCCATATGTTTAGTGGATTTTACTCCTGGAATAGCCGTGCATTTCGCCGAATGTTGTCATCCTATTCTGGGAGATAAAATAATAGGTATTTTGGTTCCCCAAAAAGGAATAGTGGTGCACATAACCAGCTGCGATTGCATAGAAAGAGGCGGAAATACTTTTATAAAAGTAAAATGGAACCAAGACGATGAAATCGACGCTACATTTATTGCTAGATTACGCATAGTAATTTTGAATGAAACAGAGAGTTTTGCAATTATAACCAACATAATTAGCTCCAAAGGAGCAAATATAACTAACTTAAAGGTCGAGCATCGTTCAACAGATTTCTTCGATTTGCTAGTGGACATAAAAGTTATAGATGTAATTCATCTCGGAGAGGTTCAAGCCGCTTTGCGAACGTGCGCTAACGTGAGATCCGTCAGACGACTATAATCACAAATTTTATATTAAATGGCTTTGATTTTTCTAAAAGATAGTGCCATATGGATGAAGATTTTCGATCTTTCTTACGCTTAAGATATGTGCTCTGCAATCGATCATTCATTAATTCCAGAAAAAAATCATTGCAGATTATTTTTTAAGATTGTTTCTTTAGGCTCTTGACTAGCAAAAATTAGTTAGTTGGGAAAAGGTCATGAAATACAGCAGGTTGAGCGCATATAAGATACATCGGATTATTTCATGTTTTTGCGAAGATATTACTACCGTTTCGGTATTTTCGAGCTCGACGAAGGTTATTGGGGAGCCAAGAGAGTTCGTGGTAAACGCGGACGCGGAGCAGCTGGAAAAACACCCATGTTCGGACTGTTGAAAAAAGATGGAAAATTTGCATCAATCAAGCCCAAAGACTACTTAGCACACACGCCGCTCGCCAAACTCTTGGCCAAAGCCTACATTATAGAGAAAAAGCTGATGGAAGATCAGACTCTTACATTCAATCAATTCTGCCACCTCCATAATATCTTGCCGAGATATCTGCGAGAAATATTGTCTCTGAATTGCCTCAGCCCGAGGATAAAAAGACAATTATGGATAGATATGTACTAAAACGTGAGTGTACATAGGATTACGAATCACTCATTTCCAATGGCTTGGAGTAAGCGTGAGCGATGGTTTTTTAGTTAAAATAAGAATATTAAATTATAATTTAACTCCAATGTTGAAAAAAGCATTCTTAAGTTTGTTAGGTAAATTTATATGTTTTATTTTTCTGCAAATTTCTTCAACTTTTAAATTAATGAAAGCAAAAATTATTGGATGAACGTTTGTTAAGTTAATCTGTTCTGCTGCTGATGCCATAGTATTGAAGTCATAATGACCTTGATTAGCTACCGATGCCATTATTAACCCAATCATATTTGCTAACATCTGCTGATCGTTAATTGCGGCAGCAATAGATGCTGGATTTTCTGGAATTGTTTTTAGGCGCTCGATTAAAGGATTAATTTCATCAATGGTCTGAATTCTGCTACGCGCAGCCAAATCTCTTATAAAATTAAACGTCTGTTCTTGATTATCAGTAATATGTTTGGACAGCTCAATTATGAGTGGAAGCGTTGCATAACAAACATCAGGCCTTGTGAATACCTTCTCATTTGTCACAAACTTTGTCATCATATCGTTTACGACAGCAGGTTCTATGCTGTTGCTTGTTATAAGCGCTTGGAAATTTTCTACTAATTTTCTTGTATTTCCAGCAGATTCATATTCTCCTAAATGTTGAACTGATCTTATAAAATCATCGAACTCATAACTAAGAATGTGTTGAGCAATTGACGGATTAATTATCTGTACAACTGGGAGCGATCTAGAATAAGCGCAGTCCACAGGTGATTTTAATACAGAATATTCTACATAAGTTTGCGATCCCTTTATACCTCTAGTCATAAGATCATCCATTATTAAAAAAGGTCTGAAAGAAGAAATTTGTATTTGAACACTGATTGGGAAAGCTCCTCTTTTTGAAAAATCAGTCAACTTTCCAAGTTTTCTTATCTCTTCAAATAATATTCTATTTATATTTGTCTCTAAAGTTTTCTGCAGATGGTAGCAAGTAGAAAAACACTTGGGACACATATCATTATACGTTAGTATATCAAATGTTATAATAGAATTTCGTGATATTAATGACGCAAACGCCCCATTTTGTGTTATTAAACGAGACACTAAATCTCTTATTAGGCTATCATCCTTTAATATCATGTATAACAGAACTTGTTCACAATGAAGAAGGGATTGAGATAATTCACTGCCTCCTGGTAGAATAGCCATTTTTGCTGCATTTCTACTAGCAACTAGAGTACTTTGAGCTGTTATTAATTGATGCATATCCCATTCAGCTGTGTAACGATTAGATGCCAGCCAGCAAAAAAAATCTAAAACTTTTTCTGACAGTGTTACTCTATGCATCATATCACCACGAAACATATCCGGAGTTGATATCAAAGCTTCCCCAGAAGTGTCTATGACAGGAGTATGCTCTGGAACATTATATGCACTGAATAATAGTCTAGGAAAAACCTCAGATACACTGTTCCCCTCAGCATCAACAACGGATAAACCAAAAGCAGCAAAATTGTTCCATTCAGCCCTCCCCCCTCTAGATCGTACGACTAACGCCCTAGTC
>JAISQI010000042.1 GCA_031274295.1 Holosporaceae bacterium | reverse complement strand
CATAGATCCGATTGGAGCATGTGTTGGTGTGAGGGGAAGTCGAGTACAGGCGATTATTCGGGAGTTGCAGGGAGAAAAAATAGATATTGTTCTTTGGTCCGACGATCCGGCAACGTTTGCAGTAAACGCTCTAGCTCCCGCCGAAGTTTCCAAGGTTGTGGTGGATGAAGAAAATAAGAAATTTGAAGTTTTAGCTCCCGATAGCCAGTTGAGTTTAGCTATTGGAAGAAGAGGACAAAATGTTAGACTAGCGTCTCAGCTTATAGGTTGGAGCGTTACTGTGGTTTCCGAGTCGGACGCTCTAGAAAAAAGCAATAAAGAATACCACGCTCGATCAAAGGAATTTATGGAAGCTCTGGATTGTGACGAGGTTATCGCGCATTTATTAGTGGTTGAAGGATTTACCAATATAAAAGAGCTTAGGGATGTTTCAAAAGATGAACTAGCATCATCCATCAAGGGATTTGACGAAGGGCTAGCGGAGGAGCTCATATCTCGAGCAGATAGTTACTTAGTTAAAAAAGATGCAGAAATGCTAAAAAAGCTCAAGCAAATGAAGATCGATAGCAAATTGATCAAGCTAGGAGTATTTTCCAACGATGATCTGTTGGTTTTAGCAGAAAACAATATAAAAACGTTAGATAATTTAGCTGATCTGAGCGCAGATGAGCTGATGGAGTTGTTGTCGCATTTAAATAGGAGTTCCGCCAATGATATCATCATCAAATCCAGAGAACATTGGTTTAAGTAATTGATATTGCGGAGGGAAATTATACATGGCAGAGCAAAAAAAAGGCACGTTAAGTTTATCTTGCCCTGCTGATTTGAAGAAAACGCAGGAGCAGTTTGGCGGAAAAGTAAGGCAGAGTTTTTCTCATGGAAAAACGAAAATCGTTACAGTTGAAGTAAAAAAGAAGAGGATTCAGGGACGACATCAGGTTGAGGCTGAATCAATGTCAGTACCAGAGTTGCCTAAAAGTGGAGATCTTACAGATCGGGAGATGAAAACTCGTCTTAAGGTTATTAAGGACGCAATAAAAGAGAATAAGGAGCAAGAAAAGCTTCGTATTATAAGGGAAAAAGAAGAAAAAGTTCTTTCATCTGCAGAAGAAGCTAGCGAGCCTACGGAATCTTCATCGGTTGACGAAAATTCAGCTCATACTGAATCCGTTAAAACTGAGGATAAATTTGTAAAAAGCGATGCCGAGAAAAAAACCACTGGTGATAGCCATAATAAGTTTTCTCCACATAGATCATTTAAGCAGGCAAAATACATTGATTCCGAAGATGAAGAATTTCCCATTGGCAGTAATTCGTCAAAGAGAGCTCCGGCCGTAAAGAAAGACATCAAAGAATTAAAAGGACGCTATACTCACGGTGGTGGAAGAATTTCTATATACAATGCGCTCGATGGAGACGAAGGTAGAATTCGTTCCTTGACCTCCCTAAGAAGAGCAAGGCAGAAGAATAGGTCTGCAAAAGGCAATTATGATGAAGTAAAGATTATCAAGGAGGTAATTCTTCCAGAAACGATCAGCGTACAAGAATTATCCAATAGAATGGCAATTCGTACGGGAGACGTCGTCAAAACATTGATGAAATTAGGTGTTATGGCGACTGCCAATCAGATTATTGATGCCGATACAGCTGAGTTAATAATCTTAGAGTTTGGTCACAAGGTGAAGAGAGTAAGTGATAGCGATATCGAGATTGGATTAAAGAGAGAAGATATTGAAGCTAATTTGTTGCCACGTCCTCCGGTGGTCACCATTATGGGTCACGTTGATCATGGAAAAACATCGTTGTTGGATGCCTTAAGAAAAACCGATGTTGCTTTAAAAGAAGCCGGAGGTATCACCCAATGCATAGGAGCTTATCAAGTTAATATGAGCAACGGTAAGAAGATTACCTTTATTGATACTCCTGGACATGAAGCGTTTACGGAAATGAGATCGCGAGGGGCGAATGTCACGGACATAGTTGTTCTTGTGGTTGCTGCCGACGATAGTGTGAAAGATCAAACAGTTGAGGCTATAAATCATGCTAAAGCCGCTGGAGTTCCAATTGTTGTTGCCATAAATAAAATGGATAAACGTGGAGCTAATGCCGATAATGTCAGGAAAGATCTTTTGAATCATGAAGTTGTGGTGGAATCATATGGTGGAGATGTAATTGACGTTGAGATTTCTGCTAAAACAGGGGAAAATTTGGAGAAATTGGAGGAATCCATTCTGCTTCAGGCGGAAGTTTTGGATCTCAAGGCTAATCCAAATAGAGAAGCGGAAGGCATTGTCATCGAATCAAAAGTAGAAAAAGGACTTGGTCCAGTGGCGACCATTCTTATTAATAAAGGCACTCTTCACGCCGGGGATGTTTTTGTTTCCGGAACAATTTTTGGACGCGTTAGGGCTATAAGGAATCATCGTGGGGAGAATCTCGGAGAAATAACTCCAGGAACTCCAGGAGAAATTATAGGATTTAATGGTCCGACAGTTCCTGGAGATGATTTTGTAGTGGTCGAGAGCGAAAATAAAGCGAGAGAAATCGCTGGATATCGAGATCGTAAAAAAAGAGAACAGGCTTGGGTTGTTTCTTCGCATAATACGATTGAGCATATGTTCTCTCAATTGGGAGAAAATGAAAAATTACAACTATTATCCGTGATCGTAAAAGCCGATGTTCAAGGATCATCCGAGGCAATTTGTTCTAGTCTACAAAAGTTGTCCACAGATGAAGTTTCCATCAAGATTATTCATTCTGGTATTGGTGAAATTACCGAGAGTGATGTTTCTCTGGCACATGCCTCTAATGCGCTTATTCTTGGATTTAATGTGAGGGCAAATATGCAAGCCCGCGATCAAATAGCTAGAGATAAAGTTCGGATAAAATACTACTCCATAATTTATGATATAGTCGACGATATGAAAGCGTTGTTGTCTGGTCTACTAGCTCCAGATATCAAAGAAAATGTTCTAGGATCGGCTGAGGTTAGAAAGATCTTTGATGTTTCAAAATTTGGAAGAATTGCTGGCTGTATGGTCATTGAAGGGTCAGTAAAACGTGGAGTCAAGGCCAGGTTAATCAGGGATGGCGTCGTTGTCTATACGGGCGATATAAAATCGGTAAGAAGGAATAAAGATGACGTAAAGGAGGTTAAGTCAGGGTTCGAGTGTGGCATTTCCATCGAAAACTACAATGATATCCATCTGAGCGACGTTATAGAATGCTTTGAATTAGAGGAAGTTGCACGACAACTGTAATGAGATGTTCAAAAAAAATAATAGTAGCAGATCCAGCCGCGTTGCCATCGAAATAAAAAGAGTATTATCAGATTTTTTTTTGCGCGATTGTTATTTTGCCGAAGGCGTTAATTCATCTTCAATGTGCGTCACCGACGTTGTAATAAGTCCATGTCTTCAACATGCGAAAGTTTATGTTGTGTCTTTGTCTAAAAGTATTACAAACGACGATTGCATAGAATTTTTAAAAAAACATACACCGCATCTGAGACATCATATTGGAGCCAAAATTCGATTAAAATATGTTCCCGATCTTGTGTTTTTTATAGGTAATTCCTTCGATTATGTAAATAGAATCGAACTTTTACTTAACAATAACAAATCTGAATGTATGGATTCTTCAAGTCACTGAAGCTATAGCAGCAATATTAAAAAGAAGTGCGTAACTGGCTTAGAAAAGCATGATTTTTACCATATTTCAATAATATTTATACAAGTATATAAATATTATTGTATTTATTTTCGCAATATAGTAAAATCAATCTAATTAAATATAGGGGGAAAAAATGAAAAAATGAAAAAATGAAAAAAGAATATGCACTTGCTTTTCTTTTGGGGATGTCAGTTTTATGTGATAATGCATTTTCGATGCAGCCTTTTGCCAAAGGGCGAGAAATAAACGAAATGCAAAGACGTGATGTGCAGGAGCTTCTAGCAGAGATAAGTTCTCTTGTTGAACAGGGTAGTTTTTCGGAGAAGGATGTTCGGCGATTTAGAGCAGCTCTGAATTTACCCGATGCTAACTGGGGGAGTACGACACAAAAGGAAACTTGGGTGGGGATATTTGATAGGATGAGTAATGGGCAAAACACTATATCAGAGAATATCAATTTAATTCTAGCGGAAATGAGTCAATCTGTACCGACAACGGTTGTTGAAGCTAATTTTGATGAAAATGCTAATAATTTTGTCAATCAAATCGTAGATCTGACGGGTTCTTCTTTAGAAGAGTTAACATGGCTGAGATTTTTAACAGGTCAGGTTCAGCAGAACTTTAATGATGGTGGAATATTAGAAGAGCAATATGAGAATATTATGCTACTAATTGAAGGAAAAAGACAATCTATAAATAGCGCTTTGGAAAAGC
Source organism: Holosporaceae bacterium (assembly GCA_031274295.1). Taxonomy (GTDB): domain Bacteria; phylum Pseudomonadota; class Alphaproteobacteria; order UBA3830; family UBA3830; genus JAIRMQ01. The sequence continues at coordinate 23,528 of JAISQI010000042.1, read as the reverse complement.
AGGGAGAAGAAACCGCCAGAAGATTGTTTGAGGAAGAAAAAGCTGTTTTTGATTCAACAGAGGCTAGTAGGAGAAGAGAGGAAGAAGATTCTAGAGAACAAACTTTTGCTAATTTTTATCACAGAATAGAAGATGCATCCGGTAATGGGGGAAAATTAATTGCACTTCTAGAAGAAATGGGCTCGTATGAGAGCACATTCTCGTCGCAGCAATACAATGATCTATGTACTTTTTTAGACAATAAAATTGAAGCAGCGCATTTTTAGGTGAAAAATAACGGAAAATATTAAAATCATACGCTCAATCTCAAGCTATTTGTTTTTTAAAGATTTGGGATTGAGCGTTTTTCTTTAAAGGAAGACAGTGAGCAACAAACTTGCAGGAGCACTTAAAATCTTTAATCAAAACATTTTTACTAAGAGTTAGATGACGTTTTATTAATGGGCATATGGATAAAAAAGCGGCAATAGAAAAAACTTTACAAAATTAACTTTATGTAAAATTTTTTGTCTTATCTTGTATAAGATTGAATGTAGTGGAAATACGGATGGAAGACACAGCAGCATCGGTAAGAGTCACTGGCCGTGTAAAATGGTTTAATCAGTTTAAGGGATATGGTTTTGTTGAAGTAGAAAATGTATCCGAAGATGTGTTTTTGCATTTTTCCATACTTGATAAATTTGGAATTAGTCATTTAAATAACGATGATATAATTTTGTGCGACATAGCAAAATGCGACAAAGGGTATCAGGTTATCAGTATTATAGAATTATTACATTCGAATAAATATGAAATAGAAGAAAAAGGACCGGAGATGTTTACAGCGGTAATGAAATGGTTCAATCCATCTAAAGGATTTGGATTTGCTCAACTAAGCTCTGGAGAAGATGTTTTTATACATTCTAGCCTTTTAAAAAAGTATAAACTAACAACAATTGAACCAGGCCAAACAATTAAATTGGTAGCTCATTACACAAATTTTGGATACGAAGCCACGGATATAATAATCTAGTTCTATAGAATGATTCACTAAACATCTGCTAGAGCTGAGGTATTTTTTCTTTGTAACAACTTTTTAATGTGTCTAAAACGAGATGACAGCGAACAGTTATGCGTACCAAGTAGATAATTATCAAGACCACCGTTCTTTTCAATGGAACGGATAGCATGGGTTGAAAGGCGCGCTTTCACTTTAACTCCTAAAATATCACTCAAAAGAGACACATTCTGTAAATTAGGCATAAAACGACGCTTTGTCTTGTTATTTGCGTGACTTACTCTGTTGCCACACAAAACTCTCTTGCCAGAAATTGGACAAACCCTAGTCATATCAGACCACCATTTTGAAAAACAATTTCCGTAGTTATATGGTACATAAAGTATAAAGTCAATAGTGAGCGATTATATCGTCAGTTCCATCGGAGGCATAAATGAAAAAATAAATTCAAAAGATTTTTATCCCGTATTCTCCACTTAGCCCCTTGACTTTTGCCTAGAAAACTCGTAGCAATAGAGCCGAAAGGGAGTTTCTTTATGAAGGTAGTAAATTCTTTAAAGACTATCAGGTTTAGGAATAAAAATTGTCGTCTTATTAGACGCAAGGGGAGAGTCTATATAATAAACAAAACTAACCCTCGTTTCAAAGCTAGACAGGGTTAAAATTTTTCACATAATGTTTCTAATTGGTATAACAAATAATAAAAAAGAGGATGTTTAATGTCGGAGGAGCGCAGTACTAATGATGCGAGCTTTGCAGAGCTTTTTGATCAGGCTTGTAAAGGAAAAACTTGGGAAGAGAATGTTGTAAAAGGTACGGTTATTGGTATTGATGATAACTTTGTGACGGTAGATGTCGGGCTTAAATCAGAGGGACGCATTGCCACAAGCGAATTTATCAGCGGCGAAAGGAAAATAGAGCTTCAGATCGGCGACAAAATAGACGTGTATATTGATCGTTATGAAAACAAAAATGGAGAAATTGTACTAAGTAGAGAAAAAGCGCTTAGAGAAGCTGCTTGGGATGATTTTGAAAAAGCCTTCAGGGAAGGCATTAGCATTATGGGAACGATGTATAGCAGGGTAAAGGGCGGATTTATGGTGGATCTGCACGGAGTGACCGCTTTCCTGCCGGGAAGTCAGGTGGATGTGCGTCCAGTTAAGGACATAACTCCATTAATGGGAATTGAACAGCCATTTTTAATTTTAAAAATGGATAAGATACGCGAAAACATAGTTGTTTCTCGTCGTGGAATTCTTGAGGGAGCGAATGCCGAAGAGAGAGCCAGGGCAGTTGCCAATCTTGAGGAAGGTCAAGTCATAGATGGAATTGTAAAAAACGTTACAAACTATGGTGCATTTGTTGACATTGGCGGAGTCGACGGTCTGCTGCATAATACGGATATTTCATGGAAAAGAATTAATCATCCATCCGAAGTACTGACTCCGGGACAAGAGGTTAAAGTTAAAATTATAAAATTCAATAAAGAAACAAAACGTATTTCCTTAGGAATGAAGCAATTGGCTGCTGATCCTTGGAGTGGCGTTAATGAAGAATTCCAGATCGGAGCGCGAATCAAAGGAAAAGTTACGAACGTAACTGACTATGGTATTTTTGTGGAAGTAAAGGAAGGCGTCGAAGGGTTGGTTTATGTTTCTGAGGTTAGTTGGAAAAAGAATGTGGCTCCATCTAAAGTTGTTACCGCAGGTGAAGAAATAGAGGTTGTGATACTTGATGTAGACGTAGCCAAGAGACGCATGGGATTAGGCTTAAAGCAACTACAGACAAATCCTTGGAATGATGTGGAAAAAGATTTTCCAGTTGGACATGTTTTTGATGGAACTATTTCAAATGTCACAGATTTCGGACTTTTTATTAAGATTAATAACAATATCGACGGCATGGTTCACATCAACGATATTTCGTGGCAAAAAATCAAAGAAGAAGAATTTGCAAAGTACAAAAAGGGAGATGTTGTAAAAGTAAAAGTCTTAGAAATTGACCAAGAGAAAGAAAGAATAGCGCTTGGTATTAAACAGCTGACTAAAAACCCGTATGGTGATGCAGAATTGAATATCAAAAAAGGTCAGGTGGTTACGGGTATTGTTTCGGCGATCAAAGAAGATGGCATTGAAGTAACGTTAGCCAACGGAACCGTAGGATTCATAAAGAAAATTGATCTTGCAAAAGATAGGCAAGATCGCAGGACTGATAGATTCGCCGTCGGAGAGAAAGTAGACGCAAAAATTACCTCGGTTGATAAAACTGGGAAAAAAATTGGATTATCAATCAAGGTTCTCGAAATTGAAGAGGAAAAACAAGTTATGGCTGAATTTGGATCTTCGGATAGTGGGGCAAGCCTCGGAGATATATTAGGAATAGCCATGGAAAAAAAGAATAATGAAAAAAATTAGATTAGGAATATTCTTTGGAGGCCGTTCTTCTGAACATGAAATTTCTATCAGGTCAGCTAAAAGCATCATAAAAGGTCTGGACAAAACTAAATACGATATCGTTCTTGTAGGAGTAGATAAAAGTGGCCGATTTTATTTCGGAGAGAAGGCTATTTCTTTAAATATGCCCCAAGCGTCCCAGATGTTAGAAGATTTAAGAAAAAATACTTCAACGGAGCTAGCCAGTGTATCTGCTGGACTTCCCGAGAGAGTAGATGAAAATATATCCGGAGCCATTGATGTTGTCTTTCCGGTTTTTCATGGTCCTTTTGGAGAGGATGGAACAATCCAAGGGTTATTGCAGTCTTTCAACGTACCTTATGTTGGAGCTGGAATTCTCGGATCTGCCATAGGAATGGATAAAGATGTAACCAAGCGCTTGCTAAGAGATGCTGGTATTCCTTCGGCGAGGCATTTGACTTTTTACCATCACGAGTCTGACAGTATAAAATATGACGAAGTGACTTCAACATTGGGAGACATTGTGTTCGTAAAGCCCGCTAATCTTGGGTCGTCCGTTGGAATCAGCAAGGTAAAGTCGAAAAACGATTTTGAAGAAGCCGTAAAGACTGCGTTCTTGTATGACAATAAAATAATCGTAGAAGAATTTATAAAAGGAAGAGAGATAGAATGCTCCGTTCTCGGCAATGAGTATCCAGAAGCTTCTATCCCTGGAGAAATCATCATAAGACATGATTTTTACTCCTACTCTGCAAAATATTTGGATGACAATGGCGCAGATTTAAAAATTCCAGCGGATTTGCCGATTGAAATTTCCGATAAAATAAGAAAAATGGCAGTGCGGGTATTTAAAATTTTAGCCTGCGATGGAATGGCGAGAATAGATTTTTTCGTGAAAGATAACTTCGAGATATTTTTGAATGAAATAAATACGATTCCAGGATTTACTGAAGAAGTAAGCATGTATCCAAAACTATGGGAAGCGTCTGGAATTCCATATGAAGAGTTGCTTGACAGGCTAATTAACCTGGCAATATCTCGTACCAAGAGAAATAATGAGCTTTTGCATTAACAGAAAGTTAAGTATCCTGATCTTTAATCATAGACAGACAAGCGTTACTATATAAATGTAGTCACACTGCGATTTTTAAGGACCATTTTATATGATGAAAGTAACAGTTTTAGGATGTGGACCGTCTGCCGGAGTGCCAGCATTAAAATATGGTTGGGGGGATTGCGATGAAAATAACTCCAAAAACAAACGGACCAGATCGTCTATAGTTCTAGAAAAAAGCAATACGTCTGTACTAATCGATATGTCTCCGGATCTCAGGCAACAACTATTGGATTACGGTAACAGCAATTTTGATGCGGTGATTTTTACTCACTCCCATTATGATCATGTAAATGGAATAAATGAACTGCGATCCGTCTTTTTTGAACAAGAGAGACTGCTGCCGATTTACGCGGCCCAAGATGATATGAATAATATAAAGAAATCATTTTTTTATTTATTTGAAGGAAACGGTGTCGAAATTTATAAACCGTATATTGAACCGCACGTTATGGAGGGTACATTTACAATTGGAGATATTTCTGGCATTTGTTTTGAACAGGATCATGGGTTTTCAAAATCGCGGGGAATTCGAGTGAATAATTTTGCCTACTCCACGGATGTCGTGTCTCTGAGTGATGAAAGTTTTGAGATATTGAATGGAATCGACACATGGATAGTGGATTGTTTATCGCTGAAAAGTGTAAAATCAACTCATGCACATTTGGATTTGGTTTTAGAATGGGTGAAAAAAATAAATCCTAAACGGACTTTTTTAACTCACATGGATACGACAATGGATTACAACACATTGTTGAAAATACTTCCGGAGAACATAAAACCAGCATACGACCAAATGACAATATTAGTTTGAAATAAAGAGGTGGATGATTGGGTAGATTTAGCTAATAAAATTCCCTACTGCCGGAGCTGTAGTTTTCGCTGCAAAAACTACACTAATTGCTCTTATTATTCCGTACTAACAGGAGATTCTGTACTACTGATGGACGCACTACTGTTGTTTGCCGCGACAGCTTCTGCGTCTCTAGCCAGAGCTATTTTACGAATTTTTCCTATCATAAATCCAGTTCCAGCTGGAATCAGTCTTCCGACCAGCACATTTTCTTTGAGGCCGCTCAATCTATCTACTTTTCCAGTGATGGATGCTTCCGTTAGAACTCTTGTTGTTTCTTGGAAAGAAGCAGCCGAGATAAACGATCTTGTTTGTAGAGACGCCTTTGTGATTCCTTGTAATACCGGATATGCAGTCGCTGGGGTTCCGCCTTCTTTCACGATTCTCTCGTTTTCCTTTTCGAAATCTAGGCGATCTACTTGCTCTCCGGTTAAGAATGTTGTATCGCCTGGAACAGAGACCTTTACCTTCTGGAGCATTTGTCTTACGATGATTTCGATGTGCTTGTCGTTAATCTTCACTCCTTGCAGTCGATATACATCCTGAATTTCGTTTATGAGATAATCGGCAAGAGCTCCAACACCTAAAACCTGTAGGATATCGTGTGGCGCTTTATTTCCGTCGATTAAGATATCACCTTTAGCTACAACATCTCCCTCTTTTACAGCAACTTGTCTCCATCTTGGAGCTAGGTATTCGATCGGTTTCAAAGTCTCATCGTCGGGGTGAACTACTATTCTTTTTTTACCTTTATAATCTTTACCAAATTCGATTCTTCCATCGAATTCGCTGATGACAGCTGGATCTTTTGGTATTCTCGCCTCAAACAACTCGGAAACGCGCGGTAATCCACCAGTGATATCCCTAGTTTTTGAGGATTCTCTAGGCATGCGTGCTAAAATGTCTCCAACTTTGACCTTATCTCCGTTTTTAACTGAAATAATTGAATCAACCGAAAGAAAATATCTAACTTCCTGACCGTTGGGTAATAAAATCGGATTTCCAGCATCATCTTTTAATATGATTCTTGGTTTTAATTCCATATAACGCGCCTGCTGACGCCAATCTGATACAACATAGGTTGAGATCCCAGTCGATTCATCGATGGTTTCTTTCAGAGAAATACCTTCTACCAAATCGATATACTGCACGATGCCTTCTTTTTCGCAGATCATTGGTAATGTGAAAGGATCCCAGTCTGCTAGCTTATTTCCTTTAGAGACTTTACTCTTATTTTTAACGTATAATCTAGAACCGTAAGGTATTTTATAGTTTGCTCTTTCTTTTTTGTTAGCGTCCAAGATGATTACTTCGGTGTTTCTATTCATTACGATCATCAAGCCGTCGCTATTCTCAACGGTTTTTTCGTTACGTAGGGAGATTGTGCCTTCGTAGGTCGCATCTATGGAAGACATTTCTGTTCCCTTTTGGGCTGTTCCCCCTATGTGGAACGTACGCATGGTGAGCTGAGTTCCCGGCTCTCCGATTGATTGAGCAGCAATAACTCCCACCGCTTCGCCTATATTGACTTTTCTTCCTCTTGCCAGATCACGACCATAGCAACTTGCGCAAATTCCATTTTTACACTCACATGTTAGAACAGATCTAATGCGAACTTCATTTATTCCAGATTTTTCTATTTTCTTTACAATTTCTTCATCGATTAATTCTCCAGCACTGACGATTACGTCTTCGGTTGATGAATCGACTATATCGTCGATTGCCGTTCTGCCGAGAATTCTCTCTGTCATGGAAGAAACAACGTCTCCACCAGCAATAATGTCCTTGATTACTATACCATTTTTGGTTCCGCAGTCATCTTTCACAATTACACAATCGTGTGCAACATCAACCAGACGACGTGTTAAATATCCGGAATTTGCAGTCTTCAAAGCCGTGTCCGCCATACCTTTTCTAGCTCCATGGGTGGACGTAAAGTATTCAAGAACTGTTAATCCTTCCTTAAAGTTAGAAATAATAGGAGTTTCGATAATTTCTCCGGATGGTTTAGCCATCAAACCGCGCATACCCGCCATCTGTCTCATTTGGGCAATGGATCCTCTGGCTCCAGAGTGTGCCATCATATACATCGCATTAACTGGCTGACCAATTTCTATTTTGGAAAGTTGCTTCATCATAGCGTCGGCGACTTTATCGCTACATACAGCCCAGGCATCGACAACTTTGTTATAGCGTTCTCCGTACGTTATCAAGCCATCCATATACTGTCTCTCGTATTCGGAAACAACCTTCCTGGTGGCATTAACGATCTCTTTTTTCTGAGAAGGGACGACTAAATCATCCTTACCATAGGAAATTCCAGACAATGTAGAGTATAGAAATCCTAAATCTTTTAGTTTGTCGGAAAAAATCACAGCACTTTTTTGCCCGCATATACGATAGATCTTTTCTACAATCACCGCGGACTCCTTATTGGTCAATAATCGATTGATCATGCTAAACTCAATCTCGGGGTGCTGTGGTAGTACTTGAGAGAGAACCATGCGTCCGGGAGTGGTATCAACCGTTATGGATTTTATTGTTCCGTCTTTCTGGATTTGTTGATATCTTGCCTTTATTTTTGCATGAAGACTTACAATATTTTCCTGCAGAGCATGCTCTATCTCTCCAATAGATGAAAAAAACATTCCTTCGCCGGGTTCGCCTTCTTTTTCCATCGTAATGTAATATATACCAAAGGTGATATCTTTGGTTGGAAGAATAATAGGTTTTCCACTGGACGGACTCAGAATATTATTTGTGGACATCATAAGAACACGAGACTCTAATTGGGCTTCTATAGACAAAGGAACATGAACCGCCATTTGATCTCCGTCGAAATCAGCGTTGAAAGCCGTACATACCAATGGATGTAGTTTGATCGCCTTTCCTTCCACAAGAACCGGCTCAAAAGCTTGAATACCTAATCTATGAAGCGTAGGAGCACGATTCAACAACACGGGATGCTCCTTGATAACTTCATCCAGAATATCCCAAACTTCAGACCGTTCTTTTTCTACCATGCGCTTGGCGGCCTTTAGTGTCGTAGCGAGGCCATATCTTTCCAGTCTTGAATAAATAAACGGCTGAAATAATTCCAAAGCCATTTTCTTGGGAATACCACACTGATGCAACTTTAACTCTGGACCAACAACAATCACAGAACGTCCGGAATAATCAACTCGTTTTCCGAGCAGGTTTTGGCGGAACCGCCCCTGTTTTCCCTTTAACATATCTGACAATGATTTTAACGGACGCTTTCCAGTTCCTGTAATGACTCTTCCGCGGCGTCCATTGTCAAACAACGCATCAACCGCTTCCTGAAGCATTCTTTTTTCATTTTTCACAATTATTTCTGGGGCTTTTAATTCCAGTAATCTCTTTAATCGGTTGTTTCTGTTGATGACACGACGGTAGAGATCATTTAAGTCGGAAGTGGCAAATCTTCCGCCGTCAAGCGGAACAAGTGGACGTAACTCCGGAGGAATAACAGGAATACACTCCATAATCATCCATTCGGGGCGTGTATCGGATTCCAGGAATGATTCAACCAGTTTCAATCTTTTTACGAGACGACGACGCTTCATGTCGGAACTAATAGTTTTCAGTTCCAGACGCAGTCTATCCTTTTCTCCTTTTAAGTCAATATTAGCTAACATTATCCGCAGAGCTTCAGCTCCAATGCCAGCACGGAAAGCGTCTTCTCCGTATTCATCCTGAGCCTTGTAATATTCTTCTTCGGAGAGCAACTGATATTGTTTCAATGGAGTTATGCCAGTGTCTATTACAACATAACTTTCGAAATAAAGAATTTTTTCCATTTCACTAGAGGTTATGTCCAGCAACAACGCTATTCTACTGGGCGGCGATTTCGTAAACCAAATGTGTGCCACAGGAGACGCAAGCTCAATATGCCCCATGCGCTCTCTTCTGACTTTGGATAGAGTAACCTCAACGCCGCATTTCTCGCATATTATACCGCGATATTTCATACGTTTGTATTTACCGCATAGGCATTCGTAATCTTTTACTGGACCGAATATGCGAGAACAAAACAAACCATCTCTTTCTGGTTTAAAGGTTCTATAATTTATAGTCTCGGGTTTTTTTACTTCGCCAAAAGACCAGGATCTTATTCTTTCTGGACTGGAAATCGATACTCTAATTGAATCGAAATTGTTTGCATTGCTGATTCGTCCAAAAATTTTCTGTAACTGATTAACCATCTTATACCCTTCTAAACTGGACTAATACTTGTTTCAGTATTCTCTTGCGCTGTTTCCTGTTGGAACTCAAAATTTAGTCCCAATCCACACAATTCTTTCATAAGAACGTTGAACGATTCAGGAATACCAGGAGTAATATTTTCATCTCCCTTAATTATGGATTCGTAGGCTTTAATTCTTCCCGTAACGTCATCTGATTTTACCGTTAGGATTTCCTGTAGAGTATAGGCAGCACCATAGGCCTGTAACGCCCAGACTTCCATTTCTCCAAATCTCTGACCGCCAAACTGCGCCTTACCACCAAGAGGCTGCTGCGTAACCAAGCTATACGGACCTATAGAACGCGCATGAATTTTATCATCAACCATATGATGCAATTTTAACATATATATACACCCAATAGTAATTTTGCGATCAAATGGCACTCCGGTACGCCCATCGATGAGAGTAACTTGTCCAGATCTATCGAGACCGCAGCTTTCCAAGGCTTTAACAATATCCTGTTCAGGGGCGCCATCGAAAACTGGAGTGGCGACTGGTATGCCGTCAATCACATTAGAGGTAAGCTCGGCAACCTCATAATCAGACATGTTATCGATATCTTTGGCGTCTTTGCCCTTGTTATAGATTTCCTTGAGCTGAATTCTCAAATTTGACATTAATTCTTCATCGGACTGAACTTTTTCTATAATCTCTCTAACCTTCTTTCCGAGAGCTTTAGAAGCCCACCCGAGATGTGTTTCCAAAATCTGTCCGACATTCATTCGGGATGTAACACCGAGCGGATTTAAAATTATGTCAAGGGGCGTTCCATCTTCCATGTGAGGCATATCTTCCACCGGAACTATCTTGGACACAATACCCTTATTACCGTGTCTACCGGCCAGCTTATCTCCTGGTTGCAATTTGCGTTTATCTGCCACATATACTTTAACCATTTTTAAAACTCCAGGAGCAAGCTCATCTCCTTTTTGAAGTTTTTCTACTTTTTCTTCAAATTTCTTATTTAACCTAGCTAAAATTTCATTGAAATCACTGTGCAGATTAGCAATATCTTTAGAAACTACCTTGTCGGCGACGGTTATTTGCCTCCATTGTCCTCTGGTCATGGAGTTTAAATACTTGTCCGTGACTGGTCCTCGGCATTTGACAGGAGCGGACGTAACTTTCTGTCCCATTAGTTTATCCCGTAGCCTGCTGTAATACGTCTCCTCAAAAATAGCTTTTTCTGCGTCCATATCATTTTTAAAGGATTCAATCTCTTTTTGCTCTATGGCCATAGATCTTTCGTCTTTTTCGATACCGCATCTGGAGAAAATTTTCACGTCAACTACGGTTCCTCTGACCCCTGGAGGCAATCTAAGAGACGAGTCTTTTACATCGGCCGCTCTTTCGCCAAATATCGCTCTCAGGAGTTTTTCCTCCGGAGTCATCATTGTCTCGCCTTTAGGAGTGACCTTTCCGACTAAAATATCTCCCGCTTGAACTTCTGCTTCAACATGTACAATGCCAGCTTCGTCGAGATTTCGCAGGGCATCGTCGGAAACATTTGGAATATCTCTGGTGATTTCCTCGTTTCCAAGTTTAGTATCGCGGGCCATTGTCTCGAATTCTTCTATGTGAATTGATGTAAAACGATCGTCCTGAACTAACCGCTCGGAAATAACAATTGCATCTTCGAAGGTGTAGCCGTGCCATGACATAAATCCAACTAACACATTCTGGCCAAGCGCTAGTTCACCAATATGTGTTCCAGATCCATCTGCAATTATATCATTAGCGCAAACAACATCACCTTTTTTCACCAGAGGCTTTTGGTTTAGACATGTACTCATGTTGGATCTTTGAAATTTTTTAAGATTATAGATATCAACGCCCACATTGGAATCATCTCCAGTTGCGCGGATTACTATTCTATCCGCGTCGACCTGGTCAACAATTCCATCGCGTTTAGCTGAAACAACAACGCCAGAATCATTAGCCACCACAGCTTCCATCCCCGTACCAACCAAAGGAGCCTCGGCCCTAATCAGCGGAACTGCTTGGCGCTGCATGTTTGCTCCCATGAGTGCACGACTAGCATCGTCATTTTCTAAAAATGGAATCAAAGATGCCGCTGTCGAAATGATTTGTTTCGGAGAAACGTCCATAAAATCAATCAATTCTTTTGTGGAATTGACGAAATCCCCGTTTTTTCTGCAGGTAACGAATTCATCCTTAAAGTGACCACTAGCTGTGAGAGGAGCATTCGCCTGGGCGATTGTGTACTTACTTTCATCAACGGCCGAAAGGTATACGATTTCGTCCGTCACCTTTCCATCCATAACCTTTCTGTATGGAGTTTCAATAAATCCATATCTGTTAATCTTTGCAAAAATAGCAAGAGAATTAATCAACCCAATATTCTGTCCTTCTGGTGTTTCAATCGGGCATATGCGACCGTAGTGAGTCGTATGTACGTCACGGACGTCAAAACCTGCTCTGTCTCTCGTTAAACCACCTGGTCCCAGCGCAGAAATACGTCTTTTGTGCGTGATTTCCGCCAATGGATTGGTCTGATCCATAAACTGTGATAACTGCGATAGTCCAAAAAATTCGCGAATGGCTGATGAAACTGGTTTTGCATTAATTACGTCGTTCGGAACGGCATTTTCAATATCAACAGATCCCATGCGCTCCTTTGTTGCTTTTTCCATTCGAGCCAGGCCTATTCTAAATTGATTTTCCATCAACTCGCCGACAGATCTTACTCTTCTGTTCGCTAGGTTATCTATATCGTCTATTGTGCCAACACCGTCTTTTAGTTGATGCAATATCTTAACTATGCGCAAAATATCGCTTTTTGTGAGTGTACCTAGATTTTCCGATTCATTGGAGCCAATTCTACTGTTCATTTTTACCCTTCCTACGGTGGAAAGGTCATAACGATCAGGATTGAAGAACATATTATAAAACATATCTTGAGCACTATCTACGGTTGGGGGCTCGCCGGGGCGCATAATTCTGAATATTTCGAATAGAGCCTCTTCTCGATTTGTACATTTATCAGAAACAAGAGTGTTTCTTATATACGCGCCTACTTCCGTATGATCTATGTTTAAAACGGCGAATTTATTATCGTATTTTATTATTTTTGCGATGAGATCTTCCGACAATTCATCTCCTGCCTCTGCAATTACGAGACCGTTAGACAGATCTATTACGTCAAAAGCATTATACTTACCTATCAAGTCGTCAATTTGTACAACTACTTCCTCAAGGCCCTCTTCTTTTAGTTTTTTAGCCAATCTTGATGTGATTTTTTCTCTTGCTGATACAACTACCTTACCGGTTTTGGCATCTATTAAGTCATTTTCAGGTTTAATGCCACTCCATTGGTTAACTTCATATTTTCTGGAAAGTAAGCCTTTGCCATTGTGATGTATTTCGTAATGGTCATAAAAATAAGAAAGAATTTCTTCACGACTCATTCCATGGATTTCCGAGGATTTCAGTACCTTATCTGGATTTTTAGATTTTGTTTCTTCCGTTTTTGCAGAATTTAAAGCCATCAATAAAGTGGAAGCTAAAATCTTGCGTTTTCTGTCTATTCTTATATAAATAATGTCTTTGGCATCGAACTCCACATCAAGCCATGCTCCTTTATATGGGATAATGTGAGCGGCGAATAGATATTTTCCGGAGGTATGTGTTTTTCCGTTATCATGATCAAAAAAAACTCCGGGAGAACGTTGCATTTGCGAAACAACGACACGTTCCGCTCCATTGATTATAAAGGTTCCGTCTTTTGTCATAACAGGCAGATCGCATATGTAAACATCCTGCTCTTTAACGTCCTTGACAGTTTTTTCTCCGCTGTCGGCGTTAGTTTCCCAGACAATGAGCCGAAACACAGCTCTAAGAGAGGCGGCGTACGTCAATCCTTTGTTATGGCATTCATCTTCCGAATATTTGGGATCATCGAAATGATAACTACAAAAATCTACCTGGGCGCGCCCGGCTGTATCTGTTATGGGGAAAGCAGAACGAAAAGCCTCTTTTAATCCGATGTCACTTCTTAGGTTTTTCATGCCATCTGAATGCAAAAAACTATCGTAGGACGATCTTTGTAATTCTATAAGATTGGGGAGCTTAGCAACTTCCCTAATTCTACCTAGATTTTTTCTAAACCTTTTACGCTCAGTAAATGTTCTGACCATATAGAAACCCCTGCAAAACTAATTGAAATAGACTAAAAAATCACGTCATCAACTCAAAGACAAAAATGCACAGATCAGAATACACTTACATATAACAAAAAACAAGATTAATATTTGGAGAGAATTACCATATAAAATGGGGCAAGGTTTTTATATAAAAATTTCCTAAATATATTACTTTCGCCGTAATCCATTTGCTGATTTTATTGTTTAGAGTTCATCCAATTTCCCAATTAGCAGCTTGGAACCTTATCTCCTCTTGATCTCTTTTAATCTATCGAAGTGATTATTGCCGTTATAGGCAAGGTACACTGTATTTTCTGTTGGGTTCCATTGATACCGATGCAAAATTCTTCCATCGTATTCTCCTCGGTAATTGCCTTCGCCACCGTTACGAACAATAACTAGATTGAATCCTAACATGTAAGCTATGGCGTCGAGTACGTTGGTTGTTCCTTCGCCACCGGAAACATGACTTCCATCGCTGGTGGTTTCGGGAAGTTCTGACCACACATTGTTAGAGCTAAGATACTTTAAATACTGAGGAACTGCTATCTCACAAAAACCAGGAACATTATCTATTATTTCTCTTATATGTGCGTTTACATCTTGGTCTTCAGGAAGTTGGAGAGCTTCCAATTCGGTTAAAAAATTTCTCATTGCATAAAGTTCTTCGAGTACTCTGGGAACCCGATTTCCATAAAAAAGATTTTTTATTTCTGGAACGATAAGCCTCTGGGCATATTGGCTGTGATAAGAATTTCTGGAAATGAAACGAATAAGTTCACCTAATATCCCTTGCCTACTAGCGGGATCATCGTAGGGGGAATGCGCTCTATTTCTATCAGGATCTATGGCTCTGTAACCGCAGCTACCGTCGCCGATCACCTTTTCTACTTTCAATTTTTTTGTGAAAGTACCGCCATCAACTGTCTCTTCTATCACTTTGACGACTTCGGGAGGAGTATAGGATTCTGTTGGTATTCTAGCGGGTGGTTGTGTCTTTCCACCAGCAATTGAAGGACGATATCTTTCTTCTCGTATCGAAGCGGTAATGCGTCCATTAGCGACAGGTTGGGGTGGTATAGCCGCGTGTCTATCTTCGAACCAACTGAATTGTGCTGTTGCTAAACTGGTTAGGAAGGAGTCATTGTTTTCCAGTGCCCCAAATTCTTCTTCTGCTTGTGCCGAGGCAGCTATTAATTCCTCCATATTTCTTTGAATATCTCGTATTTCTATTTCATGAAACTGGATGGCCATGTATTCATCCGCGGTGATTTGAAGACGTTTTTCTAATTCTCGAATTTGGGCATTTTCATCGGCTGTAACAAAGGATCCTCTTTCTGTGATTTCATATTTTATTTCCATGAGAATAAGCGCATTAACTCGATCATTCCTATCGCCTTGCGAAAGAACTATTTCAAGAATTTGTTTTTCTGTTGGATTGAAGGGAGAATCAATGTATTCAAGTAGTTCTAATCCGAAGTTGACTGATTTTTGTAATTCTCTAGCATCCTTTTTACTAAAATTAGCGTGTTTATTTTCAATCCAACTGGATTTTGAGCGCACAAAATAACCCGATTTTTGACATCTCCATTGCTCTGGATGGCATAGAAAAGGTCTAACGTTGTTTATTTCATCGCGATCAGGTTTCGGATAGGAAGCTCGGCTTAAATCCAGTTCCGTTAACTTAGGGAAAACTGGCAGGCCTTTTAATGAATTAATAGCAGCTATCACTCTCAGTTTCTGTAATTCAGGGAACATGGACATCCCCATAAATGATTCAATCGATCTTTCTTTCGATATCAAATTCAATTCCCGCACAGAAGGAAAGAACATATTCCTAAAACCTGCAATATTTCCATTGCATCCCTTACAGCAAGGTCGAAAATTTATTACTAATTCCAATGTTTTTAATGCTGGAAAATTAAACAATTCAATTGAAGGGCAGGGTTCGCAGGCTGCTTCTATCGTCAAATAAAAATTCTGTAGCATAGGGAGATATAATTTTTGCGATCCAGAAGAAGCGAGCGACGATTTGATTTTATTCAAATGTAACTCTTGCAGAGCAGGAAAAATCGGCATTTTGTATACGGACCCAATTTCATTCAAATACAATTTTCGCAAATTAGGAAACGCCGGAATTCCATCTAAAGACTCAATTTCATACAAATACAATTCTTGTAAGGCAGGAAGAATCGGCATGTTTTGGAAAACTCCAGGAGCCATTGCTCCTCGCAATCTTATTTTGAGCAATGTTGGAACATTTGGCATATCAGCAAAGGTAAGCTGCTTCGTTCCACACAAATTTAATTCTTGTAATACAGGAAGATTTTCTATTCCTTTAAGTGATCTAATTTGCACTTCGGTTGTATTCATTCCTCCCATATACGTTATATTCAATATCTGTAATGCAGGAAGAAACGGCATGTTTTTCAGAGAGTCGATTGAAGTTGCGTATAAACTTAACTCTTGCAATTGAGGAAAAGACAACATACCCGCCAAAGATCGAACTTTGATTGAATGTAAAGTCAATAGTCGCAGAGCAGGAAATTTCGGTATGTCATGCAAAGACGTAATTTGCCACTGATTCATTTGATCCTGATCTGTCTTCGGCTCTCTGTTCAACGATAAATCATGTCTAACGGTCGCGCTTTTTCTGTTTGGTAATAGTTCGATGTTCATTCCATATGTGCTGTTAGTGCATATGATAAATATAGTTGCAAATAAAACTTTTTTCATAACTCGCCTCTCTATTCTAAATTTAATCTCACGGTTGCATGTTCTTAGAAGGAAGATCTACTGTAAAAAATTACTAGGCGACGTACCTAGTAAAAAAGCGCTATTAAAATTTGCTGTCTCCAGCAGAGGAATTTTTTTACTTCTCGCAATTCCGGAATTTGAAATTTATGACTATTAGATGTATATTATAAAATACATGGATATATATGGATATATTGTTACATCTTATATAAGGGAGTGTGAAGATGGATGACAGAGGTTCATTCTTCAATAGTCATTTGTTTTTGGGATTTGATCATTTTGAGAGGCTTGTGGATTCTCTTCCAAAAGCTCAGGATGACTCATATCCTCCCTATAATATTGAGCAGCTTGGAGAGCATGGATTCCGAATTACCCTTGCTTTAGCTGGATTTCGCAAGGAAAGTATTAAAATTTCGGTGGAAAGCAATCAATTGACGATTCGTGGTAAGCAGGAAACTGATTCCAGCGTAGTGTATGTATATAGGGGTATAGCAACCAGGCAGTTTATTAGAACGTTTATTTTAGCCGATGGAGTTGAAGTGAAGGATGCGGATTTTGATAATGGATTATTGCACATTAATCTATTAAGGGTAACAAATCCTAGCAGTGTTCGTGTTATAGAAATTAATTCTAATCTACCAACAAAAGCCCACCACCAGATAGAAAAATCTTCCAAATAAATGTTGTATCCGGGGTTGTCATATGAATATTAATGCTGGAGAAAATACGATAAAGGTTGTTCGCGTCGGTGATATTTCAGTGTCCAATAATAATGATCTAATATTAATTGCGGGGCCATGTCTTCTGGAAAGCCGAGAGATCGCATTTAGAATTGCAGACCACTTGGTAGAAATTACTAATGATCTGAAGATTCCATTTATTTTTAAATCTTCTTTTGATAAAGCTAACCGCACAAGTTTAAAGTCTCAAAGAGGAATGCAAATGGATGAGGCTTTAAAAATTTTTCAGGAATTAAAAGAGAAATTCGGCTGTCCAATAATTACGGATGTTCATGATGCATCTCAGTGTGAAAAAGTAGCCGAGGTGGTTGATATATTACAGATTCCAGCGTTTTTATGTCGTCAAACCGATCTTCTGGTTGCCGCTGCCAAGACAGGGAGGGTCGTTAATATAAAAAAGGGACAATTTTTAGCTCCTTGGGATATGAAAAACGTCTATCAAAAGATTACCATGTCGGGAAATGAGAATGTAATGCTCTGCGAACGGGGGACTTGCTTCGGATATAATCGGTTGATAACGGACATGAGATCTTTAAAAATAATGGGAGATTTCGGATATCCAATTATCTTTGATGCGACTCATTCTGTACAAGAACCGGGAGGACTAGGAGAATTCAGCGGCGGAAATAGAGATTACGTTGAATTGTTGGCCAGGGCTGCAACTTCTATCGGAATTGCGGGGATATTTCTTGAAACCCATTTCGATCCACAAAATGCATTTTCAGATGGCCCTAACATGGTTCCTCTAGCAGTAATGAAAGATTTTATGATATCGATTAAAAAATTCGATGAGCTGGCGAAATGTACAAAATATCAGAATATGTCTTGTTAAAATGTCTTTTTATTCATCATCAATAACGAAGAATGCAAAATCTATAGCGTCCCATGTGATCTGGGTATCAGTGGCATGTTATTTTATTTTTCACATTTTCAGCGGGGCGCGCGGCGCCGTTTCTTGGGCTAAATTAAGCAAAGAGGTCGAATCTTTAGAAAAGGAACTCCGAGATTTGAAAGAGGAAAACGAATTTTTAGAAAATAAAGTTAATCTGATAAGATCAGATAATTTAGACCTAGATTTACTGGAAGAGCAAGCGCAAAGCATTATTGGTTTTTACAATGAAAATGACATAGTGGTCCTTCTTCCACGAAATAAATAAAATAGGTGCTATATTTTCTTTAGGCTCCATTTCAATCTATTTGAAGAGTTAGAATCGATAGCCAGAAGTGTAAAATTTCTTTTTTCTCCGTTGAGAATTCCTATCTTTTCAAAATCAAATGAAAATTTCGCCTCTTTATTAAAGCTCCAGACCCATCTTATTCCACTTTTCAGATCCATGAAAAATCCATTTTGGTATTCAAGCAAAGAGATATCAATTTCACCCGGTAATACGATATAATGAACGATGTCGAATGATTTCGTTGAGAGGGATTCTTCGCAGCGTATATCCACGCCTAAGTTATTTATGTACAACCTCTTTTCAAACATTATTTCATGGTCGTTTATGGTGAATTGAGATTTTCCAATGAACCAGATGTTGTTTTTTTCTTTGTCTACGGTATGACGAATTTTACTGTTTTTTGAGAAAGATAATTTTTGATCTGAAAAATATAAATATGTTCCAAGGATCATTCTTTGGGATCCGGCACTAAACTCTATCGGAAAAAATTTGTTCCCTACGTCGACGAATATCGTTCCTTCAAATGACTTTAGCTTTAAGTAGTTTAGATCATTAATATCAGCGATCGTTTCAGTTTTTACGCACGAAAGTACCGCATCTACGTAAAGAGGAGAGGGTGTAAATTCGCTCTGGAAAATGCTAATTCCACCATCAGCGTGTCGTATTTTTCTTGTGATATTAGCCAGTTTAGATACGGTTTCTATAATTTCGTTAGGAATTTTCTGTCTATAAAATAAGATTGTCGATTGAATTTCAATGAGATAGCGTAGAACATTCAAAATTTCCTGTGGTGTTTTACAGGATCGAGTACAGTCTGCTTCTTTGAGAAAAATCGCCAATTCATGAACGACTTTTAGTAAATTTCTTTTATCATTTATGGCCGATAACGCTACTGCAAGGGCGCGAATGAGTATGACTTTATCAGAAAAATCCAGTGGTAGATATAAAAGTCTTCTGAGAAATTTTAATTGCTTTAATAAACTCTTAATTAAAGCTGCATTAAAATTTTTATCCAATGTTTTTGAAATAAAATTGTATTGTATTATCCAATTGTACAATCTCTCAGAAATAACAGGAATTTCCCAAGCGACGTCGGTAAAGTTATGGAAATTCCATATCCAAAATCCTATGTGAGAGCGGATTAGAAGGCGCCATTGTCTATCCATATTTAGATTTAGAAGAGATATCCATCCGAATCCGTGTAATTCTAGTTTTTCTGCGCTGGAGAATTCGTCCGATACCAAGGCACTGGAAATATCTCTGATAAATACGGAACGTCCGGTGCACTTTAGTACTACAATATGACTGCTTGCCACTAAATCTGCGGAGTATTCAGGCGGAAAGGAGATGTTCAATACGTTATTTATGTTTTGAGGAAGTCTAGAAAATAACGTAACGCTATAAAATGGAATTTTGGATGCAAACAAATGTAGCTTGGAATAATTAATTCTAATATATCTGATAAGTTTGGAAAAAGCATTCATAGTTTTGATTGGCCGCAACTTTCTTTTAATTGCTGAATGGTTGAGGCATAGTTCGAACTTTTAAATATATGTGATCCTGAAACAAAACTATTTGCTCCGTGTTGGGTGCATTCTTTAATCGTTCGATTATTTATTCCGCCATCTACGCAAATTTCCGTTGACGATGGTAGAATTTCTCTCAATTTAGAAATTTTTTCCAATTGCGACTCTATAAAATCTTGTCCGGAGCTTCCAGGATTTACTCCCATTACGACGATAATATCTATTATATCAATGCAATACTCTATTACATTAGTTGGGGTTGCCGGATTTAACGCAACTCCGGATTGTTGTCCCAGTGATTTTATATTACCAAGAGTACGATGCAGATGCCTGCAGGTTTCCGGATGTACAATAATAACATCAGCGCCAGCTCGAGAGAAATTTTCCAGATGTTTGTCAGGATTTTCTATCATTAAATGAACGTCAAACCGCAAATGAGATAATTTTCTGCCGGCGGCAATAACATGATGACCAAACGTGATGGTCTCTACAAAGGTTCCATCCATTATGTCCCAGTGTATTGCATCTGCTTTTGAATTTTCTATACGGATAAGCTCTTCACCTAATTGAGCTGGATTTGCAGATAGCATTGATGGATATATGAGCATTTCTAGTCCTTTATATCGAAAATGGCAGTGAATTCTAACCATTCGCCTTTGCTTAATTCACTGTTTTCTTGTGTAATTTTTTCTCCTTTCAACATGCGTTTTATTAGTTCTCTATTCTTTTTCGACAATGAGGTTGCTTCTTTTTGATAATTGACGAAAGCCTCATAGGTAATCGGTAGCCATTTTTTTAAAATTTCTAGAATTACATTGGCGTAGCATCTTATTTCGTATTGCGCATGCGAATCTGCTCGGAGTTTCAAGAAATGCATGAGATTATGAAGATCTATTTTCCAATACATTTCCGTATAGATACTTATCGGAAGAATAGTTCTTGCAAGTTCTCGAGTTAAAGATAAATCATCTAGCATATGGGAGTATCGTTCGTAGGCGTTATGGGAGGATTGTTCTAAAATTTTCAATATTTCGTTGGCGTGATTTCTATCAAATTCTGCACTAGATTTCCCCTGTTTGTTGATGTCAGATTGCTTGGCGAGTTGAGAAACCTCAGGAATATAAAACTCACTACTTAAAACTGAATATCTGGCGGAGTGTTCATTTAAGCTTGCCGTACGATGTCGCATCCATTGGCGGGCTACGAATATAGGCATTTTGATATGCAGCTTAATTTCACACATTTCAAATGGGGTGGTATGGTGGTGTCTCATTAGATAATTTATCAGGCCACGATCTTCTTGAATTTTTCGCGTTCCAGCCCCGTATGAAACGCGAGCGGCCTGAACGATTGACGCGTCGGTTCCCATATAATCTATTGCTCGGATAAATCCATGATCCAAAACCGAAATCGGTTTATATAAAATTTCTTCCATTTCCGGAGAGGTTGCTCTAACCGTCTTTGATTGAAGCTCTTCTCTTACTTGGTTAATAGTCGCTTCTGATAATTCTGCCGAAAGGTTGTTCATGTATTGAAATCCGTTAAAAGCCGTTGCTTCATTATACAGAATATCTGTAATATATAAAAGTAATGCAAATGGAATGTAAACATGAAAATAATATCGTGGAATGTAAATTCCATTAGAGCCAGAATGGAAAGTTTTTTAAACGTTACTCAAAGAGAAAACCCTGATGTCTTTTTACTGCAGGAAACTCGGGTGGAAGATCCGTTGTTTCCGATGGAATATTTTGAAGATCTTGGATACAACGTTGCTCTCAAGGGGCAAAAAGGTAGAAACGGCGTTGCGATTTGCTCGAAACATTATTTGGAGGAGGTCAGGAGTGATTTTTCGGAGGAAGCTAGATACATAGAGGCGTTCACCTGTGGGATTTTTATCGCGTCCATATATGTTCCTAATGGACAGGAGGTGGACACTCCGCAGTATTTTTATAAATTGGATTTTTTGCGGGATTTGGAGGATAAATTTCTAAATTTTAAGGGAGAAATTTTTATCGCCGCTGGAGATTATAACGTTGCTCCCTATCCCCGGGATATATACATAGATGGATATGATGGAATTACCGGAAGTCCTCGGGAAAGGGAAGCGGTAAAGCGTCTACGGGAGGTTGGCTACCTGGATCCGATGGAAGATCAAGGATATACCTGGTGGAGCTATCGTCGTAGTGAATTTAGGAAAGACAATGGATTTAGAATAGATCAATTTTATCTATCCCCCAAGGCTCAGGAGCTATTTGTAAGCGGAAAAGTTCTGCGATATGCAAGAGAGTTGAATCGCCCATCGGATCACGCGCCCATCATGTGCGAATTGAAATGAAAAAAATTGCCCTGTGCAGTCTGCTGATTTTCTTAGCCCTCATTGCGTTAATTCCCAATATATTTCTCCGATTATTAATTTTTGCCGAGGCATTTCTGCTAATTTTTTATGGCAGTATTTTTAAGAAATCCTACGGCGTTGAATGGAAAAATTCTAAAGAATTCAAACCGGGGAAAATAGGAGCCTACTTAATTAATCTTGACAGAGCCGTCGGGCGGTTAAATTTTGTTCGGACGCCTATTCTCGCTTTGGGTTTTCCTCTGGAAAGAATTTCTGCAATTGACGGAAAGATGTTATCAAGAAAGAAAATTGAATCTATCGTCGACTTAAAAACCTATGAAATATTATTTAGAATGTCTCCGGAGGTCGGAACGATAGGATGTTCGCTGAGTCATGAAAAAACGTGGCTGAAATTTCTGGAGTCCGACAATGAATTTGCAATTATTTTCGAAGATGACGTTCAATTTGATCCGCAGGAATTGTCCGAAACAATAAAATCAGTAGTAGAAAAGAAATCCATTTGGGACATAGCAAATTTTGAAACGAAGCACTGGGGTTGGCCAATCAACATATCCGAACTATTGTCTCGAAAACATCTGGTTAATTATCTTTTTAATGTAACCCATGCCGGATGCTATCTTATCAATCGCCGAGCCGCTCGCGAATTGCTGAAAAAATTCTATCCCATAAAAATGCCATTGGATCATTATTTTACGTCCGTCTGGGAATTCGATTTGAAATTCGTCGGCATCGAACCGCGAATGGTCTTGCAAAAGTTTGGGGGCTCACAGATAAAAATACTAAATAGTACAAAAAGAAAAAATCCTATCATCTTAATGGCGAGCGCCATCTATAATTTTCAACGAGCTATTTATCATTTTACCTATAATTTTTGCTGCTGGTGCAGATGTAGGAATAGTATTTAGCGTCCGGGGACATTTCCGCGCTATTCTTTTAATCAATTTAGGAAATATTTAGGGATATGGGAGTAATGTTATGGCAGAAGGATTTGAAAAGATGATTAGCGCGGGAAAGACATTGTTTTATTTGGGAAACGAGGGTAGCGCTAATTTGCCTATTGTAAAACACGGGGGGGGGGGGGGCCCACTCGGATTTATAGAGGTTACCATCCGATTTACCGTCTGTTTTTTGTGTTTTTTTAAAAATTTATTTTCAATAAAAC
>JAISQI010000015.1 GCA_031274295.1 Holosporaceae bacterium | reverse complement strand
TCGCCCTGAAGCTCTAGATGGGAAAGAATAAGCTCTTTGCTACCATTTTTGAGTTTGATCCGTACCAGAAGATCTGTCCGGTTCGCTCCTTCTCCCAAATCGAACGTCACCTTTTGGAGTTCTTGTTCTAGGAATTCAGGTTCCTCGCTCCTGTCTGCTGCCTCATATAAAGCGGGCAGAATAATTTTCAAGGCTTCCCAGAAATAACGATGCATCACCGTTTTAAAAAGGTTGTCATAGTCCAATCGCTCCGGGATTTCAGATTTTCCTTCATCGACTTTTGCATCCATATCCGCAGTTTTTTTGCTCTTTTTGCCCATTATCCGAACCTCTTTTATATTCAACGACTCCGTATAAATCACCGGAGTCAGAGTAGTTGCCGCTATTGGATATCCTTATTATTTTATATTTTAGCTCCTATTAAGATTCCTGAGAACAATTATAACCTATATTATGAGAGAAATTTTAGGAGACACAAAAAAGCCCTGAATCCCCAACAGCTTTTTTCAAGATATAAAAGGCAACGTAATCTATTATGTTGCAATGTTCTATGTCATTCTTCTCATTCCTTCTGCTGCAAAGATTCCTACGGAATAGATTCGTTTCCTATTTCCATTGCTCGTTGTGATCGCAGATCATGGCTAGTTAGGTTATGTTCAGAGAGATTGTCGTGTGCAAAGCATAGATTTCGTGTAACAAAATTAGATGATATAATCGAACATATTTCATTTCTGGTCCAAAGCACCTTAGACCAAGCCCAACGGATCTCTGTTAGTACTGGCAATATAGAAAGGAGTTGTAGATTGTGAGAAAAATATTTCTTTCTTGTCTTTCTGTTTTTATTCTCAGCGTAGCAGCAATTGCAGCGACAGAAGAAAAAGCATTCGATAAGTCAATTCCAGCAGAGGTGATTGAAAATAAAGCCTTTATACGAGCAACCCACAACCATCAATCTAAACGCATAGTTACTTTAGAGGAAGGCGATGCACTGGAATTGCTGTCGGAGTGGAAAGGGCCTGATAATGATTCATGGTATAAAATCAAAACTGATGAAGGAGAAGGATGGATTTACGGTCAAGTGATTCGACGCTTAGATCGCAAACAGGAAGATGAAACTATCGTTGGGCAGAAACAGAAACCAGTTCTACCTGAATCTAGGATATTGGCAGGCAACAAAGACTATGTTACTGTTATTGCAAGCGGACAAGGAATGGAACGAGCTCAAGCACTGGAACAAGCTTGGATTGAAGCTGTGCGTTTAGCGGTTGGAACTATTATTTCAAGCAAAAGCCTACTGAACAACGATGAATTTGTAGAAAATATAATTGCCCATAGCCGAGGTGTCATTGAAACGTTTGATATCATTGGTGAGCGTGAGGAGAATAATCACATTTATATAGCCATCCAAGCTAAAGTTCACAAAGAAATTTTGCTGGATACGGCAAAAATTTATAGTGGCGCACAAACGGTTAAAGCATTACCTGGTGAGGCCATAAAAGCACAACTGGACACAAAAGCTCAGGATAATACATCAGCGGCTAAGCAGGATTCAGCTGTGGCTCTGTTAAGAGAGTTGCTGGAAGGTTATACCCCTGAAATGTTTTACTCTGCCACATTAGATCCTCAAATTTATTTTAATAAAGAACAGAAGAAGCCATATTTGAATATTGTTCAAAAATTTGACGAAAGTAGATTTTGGAAAGAGTTTTTACCCAAATTGCATACTGCTTTGAACGGTGTGGCGGTAAAAAAAGAAAAGAAATTCTATACGGATACAGTTCGTCAGGCAAATCAGAAACTAGCGAAAGAAAGGTATGCAGCATGGTTAGGAACTTACTCTCCCCATATAAGCCATAACAGAGAGATTTATGGGAAAAACGTTAAAGAGACGATACCTCTCAATGTATTAGCGCCTTATAGTTGGGGCGATGAAGCCAAAGGCGATAATGTTGTTACTCATTCTCCATCATTAACCTATCCCCGAGGAGGTTTTTTAAGAGGATGGGGAAGGGGAGGTTGGGATCAGCCAGCAGCATTAACTGCTATCGTTCCTGAAAATAATTCGACTTATGTTGTCTATTACCTTCCATGTGAAGTCGGTTACGAATATGCAGGAGGAAAGGTGATGCCCCAAAACCCTTCAAATGAACAACTATACTCTCTTTTTATGGATTATATGGAAAAAATGGCAGCATCTGTTGCTTTTTCTGTATCATTTTTGGATCAGGAAGGGAATGAGTTTTATACACAGGCTTGGCAAATAGGAGCTCGTATGTTAACGATATATCGTTCCTTTTTCTTTGAGGGTAACCAATATCATCAAATACCGGAAGCCGTAACTTTTGCTCCCGGTTATATTGGAGGAACTAAAACACATCTTTTCTTGGATTCGACTTCATATTTTATGGAATATTACATAGAATTGGAGAATGAAGAATTATCTCAAATAGGCAGTATGAAATTTGAGATAATTTTCGATAATTCATAGTAAATACACCGAGTTATATTATATAAAATTTATAAACATATATTATAATTGATTTTATGGCGGTCGGGTGAGAGATTCAAACTCTCGGTGGAGATTTCTGCCCCACGCTCACTTAGCAGGCGAGCGCCTTCAACCACTCGGCCAACCCACCGTAAATACATTGAGTATTTTAGCATTTAACCATACACCTTGTCAACAACTACACCATTTATAATAATTACCTGTAAGTATAATTCAACTTATTGATAAATACAGTTATAATAGATGCTGTAAAATAATAATATTATCCTGTAAGGCAGTGCTTGAAAATAAAATTTACAACTCTTGATT
>JAISQI010000021.1 GCA_031274295.1 Holosporaceae bacterium | reverse complement strand
ATAACAGCTTCCGGCGTATCGCAATCCCGCATGGCCATTATGTGTCCAGTTTCCCGAAGACGAACCGCCACTCGCCAATCCCTTGCTTCGCTTATGGGACCGAGAGTCCTGTCCGACTGGAATCTCCAGGCGTCCGGATAAATCTCTCTCATCTGCGGCGGCGACATGCGCTCCGCTGCTCCAAATTGTATAGCCAGAAGATCCGCCACAAGGCTAGTCCTGTCGTGCACTGGCCCGACATTCAGCGTCTGAAGTCTAGCGGTAATATCGTTTCCGGAAGAAAGACCATCTGACATACTCGCCATGTAAGACCTCGAAGCTCTATTTACACTTCTTATGGCAGAACCTGTAGTTTCAGACATCATAGACATAAAATCATTTGCCGGAGGCAGCATTTCTCTGTTTGGGAAATTCAGCCAAGGATACTGATCCATGAAATTTTCCGGCGGCATCTCCCCGCTAACGCGAGCCCGTGCCACTTCGGCATTTAGCAGAGTTATAAAATCCGACTCGTCATTAGGAAGAGGCGGTCCAGCAGCTCGTCTTAATCTGTCTCTAAAACCCTCGGACACAGCTGTGGGAGCTTCTTCTTGATCATATGAAGGGTTAAGAACTCGGTTAATTATCAGATCGGCAGTTAACTCCTCGACAGTAGCAGTTCCAAAAGTTTCATTGTAATCGGCGCGCATTTGCGGAGACATGACTTCCGATCTAAAACCATGAGTCCTACAATATTCGGCCAAATGCCTGTCTCTAGCACGTTGTTCGGTGACTGAAGAATGCTCTAGACCGTGATCCGTAACG
Source organism: Holosporaceae bacterium (assembly GCA_031274295.1). Lineage (GTDB taxonomy): Bacteria > Pseudomonadota > Alphaproteobacteria > UBA3830 > UBA3830 > JAIRMQ01. The sequence goes on along the minus strand of JAISQI010000021.1, from coordinate 4,234 downwards.
TTTATATGAACTCCGGAGTCTCTTCGTCCTGTCGCAACTGCAAGTCCAGATGCTGCTGTTACTGCCGCGGCTGCTCCCCATGTGCCTCCTGTCGCCAAGGTAAGCGCTCCGTTAAAAAGAGGAACAAGTACCTTACTTGCGCCGCTTCCAGCGCTAACCGATTGGAACAATAAAACTAATCCAAATAACAATGAAATTATTTTTTTCTTCATGGTAAAATCCTCCTAAAAATTATATATCGATATGCAATGTCAATAAGCCATTAAATTGAGTTATCAGATCATCAAGTTGGATTGCCGGAAATGGTATACGCTCTGCTCGTGCGACGTCAGCTTCATATCGACGCGTATATTCTGCATTTCGTGAATCTATCTCAGATACTTCTTCGGCGTATACACGCTTTCTTTCGTCATTTTCTAAGTTTTTGAAGTGATTGAACACGCGAATATTGTCATTTTCTCCACCATATGAACTTCTCATGAGAATCTGAGCTATGCCACTGCCTCGCCAATCCCAAGCGACTTGTCTCATGCCATATTTACTGATCAAAAAATTCATATCCACAGTGTAAATTCTTCCCCAACTTCCGCCAGCTCGAGTCATTCCCTCATTAATAACCATCATATCTCTTATATAATCTGGAGAAGCAGGTTTGTTTTCCACTATTTTTTCTTCAACTTTAGTGTCTAATACGTAATCGCCTATTATCCTCAGCTTATCCTGTGGCAAAATGTTATTTAGAAGTTTTAATTGTTTGTAAACAGCAGAGACGGCGACATGCCTTTCTTCGATCGTCGCTTTTCGAGAAATGCTTGTCGCTGTATCATTTATATGATGTGGCATTAGTTCCGGATTGGCTGCTCCGATAACAAAAGCTGTGTGCACCATGTCAACTTTTCGTTGAGCCATTTCTTGTTGCTGTTGAGCCGTTAATTCTCTGATTGTATTTTCATCTCTGATTAACCTTCCGCTTAGTTCATCAAGGGCTATTTGAAGAGCGCTTATAGATCTTTCGTTTTCTTCACGTACCGAATCTAATTCCCGTTGCAGAAGAGGCACAAGACGTTGCATGATTCTTCGTTCAGCAGTCCGTTCAACTAAAACGAGATTTTGTGCGACTCTTTGCTCGACAAGTCTATCAATTATAGCCAACATGCTCGGATCAACACCGCTTAGAGACGTTTCAGACGAAGCGCTGATAGGAACAATTTCCATCGCTGCGGCGCTCGGATTGGATTCCTGCTCAGTACTCGGATCAAGCATAGCCATTGCTGTATCTAAATTTGACAGCAAAGCTCCTAAGAATAATGTTTTTCTCATAATCGTTCTCCCTAATGTAAATTCAATCTCTCATCTGCTAGTTGTTTTATGTACTCGAACGTGTCGGAATATAGTTTTTGCTCAAGAAAATCACTTGTACTTTTTTCTATGACCTCCTTTTTTCCAATTGCTCTAACAAAGTTGAGAAACTTATCTATACCTTTACCGAACATTGGTATCTCTTCCGTGGAAAACCAATTTCTCCGCCAAGCTTTGATATAAATCTCGAAAAGATCCGGAGTTTTTGTTTTTAAATTTTCAATATTAGTTTTCCAAATTACCGTCAATTGAAACATAGATTTTGCCTCTTTTTCAGGCGATACAGATGTGGATATTCGACGATGCAGGTGAAAAATCTGAAGATCAATATCTGCGCACTCATAAGAATATGGCACTGCAAGCAATTGATTAATCTCTTCTGACGGCAATTCAGTTTCTCTTAGAAGCATAAAAAGATGATTTATACTTCCATGCTCCGCCAATGTCGCATAGATTCTCTCCTTTTCGGTTGCTTCAAGTCGATCCAGAATCTCTCCGCCTTTTCTCGTTACTTCGAATTCTCTCATAAGGTCGACGATAAATTTCCTCGCGGATGCAGCGTCTTCTTCAAACTCTTTTTCCTTTTTTCCGGAAGGAGTTTCTTCCCTTACGATCCATTTTGGAGCAACGCGCGTTACCATATCCGGAAGCGAATCCGGAGGCATTTCCTTCGTGAACGTTAGTAAATCTCCGGCAAGAATAGAACCGCCCCCAACAATTTGTCCGTAGGTCATATTCAGAGAATGAAGAGCCGCTATTATTCCTGTCAGGAAAACATTTCTGACATGCATATGCGATGGCTCCTTTACCAGAAGTATTCCCTCATTTTCCAACCATTTCATGGAACTGTCCGGTATTCGCCCCACTGTTGCAAAACTCCTCGCTCCAGAACTACTTTTTATGCAAAATGAGGCTATTTCTCCGGACATAGAACCGGAAATGTCGAAGATAGAATCTTTTGTTACGATCGCGTTTCCCATGCCCCTAAAGACAATGCTATCAAGCAATGTTATCCCGTAAAAACCAACCGTGCTTCCAATTCCAAAATAAGCGGTATCATCGCCAAGGATTACGCCATAGTTATCTTCCTCTCCAACTCTAAACATCGGTTTCGCCAAATTTCTCGGTAGGAATGTCTGGTCCCGATAAAATTGAATGTCCGTATTTGAAGAATGACTACTTTTTAGATTCAAAATTCCAGAATTATATCTGTACATATAACGAAAGAGATAATTTCTCGCTTTCAAAATACTAAAATTACATAGTTCTCTTGAGTCGGTGATTAGAGAGTGAAAAGCAATCGGATTTCTATTTCTCAGGACTTTATTGGTATGAAAAGCATACCGTACACTGTGTTCTGCGCCAGTATTCGAACCTCTATTGGCGGAAAGCTCTATATTTCCTACAAAATCAAGTAAGAAGCCATATGCTATATTTAATCTTGGATCAAAAAGATGACAGACAATATTTTCACCCTGGCTACGCAGATAAAAACAATCGCCCTTACGATCGACAAACTTATCAAAATCCTTTCCGGCTAAAGCTAGAGAAATCTTTTCTGTTCCTCTTTGAAATAAAGAAAATTGAACTTTCTCTCCCAAATTCTCTACAGATATGTAAAAATCAACCAACGATCTTATTTGATCCAGATTAAATGTATCTAAATCCCGAAAATCTGGTCTCATATTTATAATATGACCATTATGCCATCCAGAAATTAAACCTGTGCCAAGTGCAGGAACAGTACTTTTTTCTTTCGGTATAGATAAATCTGTATTTATTATTTGAGAGCCATCGATAAATTCGGAAAAGTTATCAAGTTTTATTCCCTGCTCCGATTGAAATACGGCATTCTGTTCGCCCCGAGATTGATTTTTGAAATTTCCGATGATTTCCAATCGACGCAGTTTTAAAAGTCCGTGATTTCTTACACTATCCATTCTCATGGATAATTCTGGAGCATCGAAGTTTCCACGATTCAAGATATCGGTAACAGAACCGCTAAACTCTTTCGTAAAGACAAAACCATTGTTTACAAAAATTTTGGGCCCGACAAATCTCATTTTTGATATCCGAAAAGTTCCGCTATTGGAAAACGATTTTTGGTTTGAAATGTCAAATTCCGCTTCTAGGCCAATGATATCACCCGCATTAAGCATGTGTTCCTGAATCATAAATTTCAGAATGCTACGCTCGTTCCCTATCGTTCCGCTGTTATGCAACATTTTCCCAAGAAAAACGACTTCATCACCTGTAATATCTCCATTATTGAACAGTGAATATGTGGTCAAATCACAGCATCCACGTATTTCTCCATCATTTATAAGATCAAATTCCGTTTTTAATTGTCCGATTGATTCTACTGAATAGGTGCCGAAATCGATAATTCCACGATTGTTTACTTTTCCTCCGACAACTCCCATTTGTCGTGTTGATAACGTCCCTAAAATCATAACTCCACGATCTCTTGATAAACCAGTCGAGTTCACTAAAAATATCGGAATGGATGTTTCGCCTATCACAAGAACATTCGGAGCAGAAAGTTTTAAGCCTGTGCAATTCACGGAATCCACTATCGTGTTAATATCAGACGAAATTTCCAGTAAGTCCAGATCTATTCTATTATTAATCACCAAATTACCGTCAGTATTAATACCAATTCGGCCAATGCTAGGGATATTCTCAGATAAAAATGATCTTCCGACTTCATAAGAATATTGTTTAAAAAAAATTCCGTTAGACGTTACCGCGTTTATGGCAAAAGAATTACTGCCATACAAACTGATATGAAGAAAACGCCTAACTTCAGCTTGACAGACAATTGGCATAACTTCCATGGAATGCGTAACATTAAAACTCGATAAAACAGACAAAG
>JAISQI010000017.1 GCA_031274295.1 Holosporaceae bacterium | reverse complement strand
GTATCGATATCAACGCTGTGCAAACTGCTATTGCTGCATAGTATAAAGGCTTTTCCGTCGTGAATGGTTATGCCATCCCCCTTACAGGGAGCTGGTAACTTAATCCTCCAGAGGATTTTCCCGCTTTCTGCATCCAGACTAAACCCCTCGGCAAAACTGGAGGTAACAAGGAGGCGACCTTTATCGTAGGCAATGGCTCCGCCGATTTGACCGTCCTTACCAACGACGGTCGTACTTCTTGTCCACATTTTTTTTCCCGTGTTTTGGTCAAAGGCGTGAACAACTCCTGCGGCGTCTATGCAAAATACCTTTCCTCCGGCAACAACCGGAGAAGCGGTCATTTTTATGGATTTTGTCGCTTCAAAATCCAGCTTAGCGCTCCAAAATTCAGTTGGAGCAGGTGAAAAATTCAAAGGAGCATAATGATGCGAAACGTTAAAATGCGCCTGAACGAATTCCGTATTTTTTTCCTCCGAAGAGTCGACGATTACTTCGCCGTGATCGTCATCCATAGTAACTTCATCATGCTCTACAAGAATCAACGCCTCTCTTGTTCCGCTCAATGATTCTTTGGATGAACAGCCGACCAGCGATATCATTACTATCGTGCCAAAGGCGATAAATTTTTTATTCCGCATTATTTTTTCTCCAAATTATTTTTGATGTGACTTAATAAAATCGACACCCTTTTCTTGAGCGTTTTGGGAGCCTCGCTACTGGCGATGATTTGCTTTAAAATTTCTTTGGCTTTTTCATGATTTCCGAGTTTTTCATAGTTCATGGCCGTAAACTCCAGCGCGATAAAGCGAAAAGGTCTTCCGTCATTTGTCAACGGATGAAGTAATTCTATTAACTCGCCGGCCGTTTTTAGACCGTATGAAACATAGATAATCGTGGCCAGATCCTTCCAAACAATATCTATCCCCCGCTTTTTACTTAACTCCAGAAGAGCCCCCGAATTTTCTACTACATCTTTGAGACGTGATAAGTTTCTTCCTAATTTTAAAATGGTTAAGATGGGAATCAACTCGGACGGAGCATCTTCGATCATTTTATCCATAATTATGTGCCTTTCTGCCGTGGGAGACTGCAACACCTCCACAAGAGTATTTGTAATTTCAGCCATCTGTTGTTTTCTACGCGAATACCACGAAGAATAAGCTAATATCCCAATTACTATTATGACAACAGTCGCAATAATCAAATCTTTATGCTTCTTTAAAAAGGCCAAAAGCTGGTCATTTTTCAGCTCTTCGTTGATTTCATCTATTATTGAATTAATCTCTTCCGACACCGCACAAATCCTTTATGAACTAATCGACAGATTCTAAACCATGTTTAAGTTTCTTTCCAGATAATCATTTGGAAATTTGTATTTATTTCATTTATAAAAACCTAAAAAAGACTGCTGCATAAAGTTTAAAAAAGGAAACTAAACCTTTACAAGTTGGCGGGAGACAATTAATACAGAATAATGCAATTTATATTGAACTGCTAAGAAATATTATGATATAGTGTGGCCCGTTTTGCTGTCCAACTAGGGAGAATATAATGGCAAATAATAAGAAAGCCGGGATACAAGAATTTACTGGGCTAAGATCGGTGCTGTGGCCTATTTACAATTGGGAATTGAAAAAATTTCTCCCTATGGCTTTCATGATGATGTGCATACTACTCAATTATAGCTTGCTGAGAGCTACAAAAGACGCTTTGGTTGTCACCAATATGGGAGCGGAAGCAATACCGACACTAAAATTATGGTTTGTTTTGCCAGCGGCGGTACTGTTTATGGTGATTTACTCAAAACTGTCTAACGCTTTTTCCAAAAACACCGTCTTTTATATAATAGTATCGTCGTTCATGATATATTTTGCGTTGTTTGCCATGATATTATATCCGTTCCATCAATCGCTGAGCATAAATTTCTCGAATGTTTCAAACGAATTTGCCCAAAAACTTTTGCTGCCCATAGGCGGATGGGCTTTCTCGTCTTTTTATGTAATGGCGGAGCTTTGGGGAAGCGCAATGGTTAGTCTTATGTTTTGGCGTTTTGCCAATGATGTTACTTCCTTGAAGGAATCTAAAAGATTCTACGCCATGTTCGGATTTATCGCCAATATTGCACTTATAGTTTCGGGAGAAACTCTCAAGGTTATAAAAGGAGCAAATTTGATCGCCTGGTTGACCGTTCTATCTTGTTTTGCAATTATCTTCATCTACTATTGGCTAAACGCATATGTGCTGACGGATCCGCGTTTTTTTAATCCAGACGACATTAAAAAACCTAAGAAAAATAAAGAAAAATTAAGCCTCGGCGAAAGTTTCAAATATATACTTGGTTCCAAGTATTTAGGCTTCATCGTGCTTCTGATCGTGAGCTACGGCATTAGTATAAACTTAGTCGAGGTCATGTGGAAGGGACAGGCAAAATTGCTCTATCCTTCGGAGGCAGCATTTAGCGGATTTATGGGGGGATTGCAAACCTGGACGGGCATAGCATCTATTGTTTTCATGTTAATCGGCGCCAATATACTACGCAGATGCAGTTGGTTTACGGCGGCTATGGCAACTCCGTTTATGATATTCTTAACGGGATTAATTTTCTTCGCATGTATCGTGTTTAAGGATTCTTTAGCAATCGTGATTGAATCGTTCGGCGGTATAACGATCCTCGGAGTAATTACCTGGGTCGGATTGCTCCAAAACGTTCTTAGTAAAGGAACCAAATACTCCCTCTTCGATCCAACCAAGGAAATGAGCTATATTCCCCTCGACGACGAGTTGAAATCCAAAGGAAAGGCCGCCGTTGACGTTATCGGCGGAAGAGCTGGAAAATCCGGAGGCGCCGCAATCCAATTCCTATTGCTAAATGTAATCTTTGTTGGATCGTCTCTGGTTCAATTGGCTCCGGTTATTGCTTTGGTTTTTGTGCTGATACTATTAATTTGGTTTTTTGCAGTTTCTGGATTGAATAAGGAGTTTTTGAAGCTATCCGAAAAGCATGATGAATAGATTGTCTCTTTAAAAATCTACTTTCATTTTCTTATTATAATTTGTTAAGAATTAAAATTAGTAACCTTTTCTTAATAATTTTAATTGTACTTTAGATGTTTGTTAATATTTTAGGAGAAGGAAGTATGCAGGCTAATCTGTTTAAAAGATCTGCCGTTTTAATTGAGAAAAACTCGTTGCATTGCAAGCTTTACGAAGATGTTTTGTCAGCCAATGGCTTTGATGTTTATGTGGCAAAATCGGTGATGGATGGGTTGATAAAGGTTAAGGAAACCAAACAAGATCTGACGGTAATAAACACGGAAATAGCAGAGGAATCTTTTATAGAGAAGCTTATTTCTAAAATGAAAACAGAACAAGCGTCTAATTTAATGCCCATCATCGGGTTATCCGCATACACTTCGGAATGCAAAAAAAACATTGCACAAATGCTGGACGCATTCTTAACAAAACCGCTTTCTATTGATAGATTTGTGGAGTCAGTATTTACTTGCATCGAGAATAAAGTTAATGGTTGCTAGAGTTTTAATAATTAACGAAGATCAACTGAATATATCTCAAATTTCATCGAAATTACAGGAATTCTACTGTTCTTTCTTATTTGCAAAATCCATAGATGATTCTCTTAGAATTATTGGTACCCAATCTATTGACATTGTATTTTTATCTCTTCCACGAGACTTTTCCGAAAAATCTTCCAAGTGGTTTCTGGATTTTTTCTCCGTTTTGAGACAATTGTGCGGAGTTACTCCGATAGTTGGCCTAATAGAATCGGAGGATCAGCAAATTCCAATGATCAAATTGGAAGATATTATTTGTACAGACATCAGCAAAATAGACTTCATAAGAAGAATAAATGTGCTAGTAAAAATGAAAAACATGTTCGATGAGAATCTCGTGAGTAATATGTATCTTGATGAAAGCGATACTAAAAAAATAGTCACCATCTTCCATGATAATATTAATTTTTTAGATAAAAGCATTCTGGATAATACCGAAGTGGTCATGCTAAGAACTTGGCCCATAGCGGATAACATTAGCGATTCTGATCTGTTTATTATAAATATAAATCATACCCAAGCAAATGAATGTTGCGCCAATTTGCGTCTGAGAAAAGTTAACAAATATAAACCCATAGTTTTAACCTTCGATAAAAACAGCAAAGAAAAAGTAAAGCTAGCCATAGAAATGGACGTGGGATTCACAGATCTCATAAGTTCCGAGTCCAATCCCATAATAATAAAAAGCAGATTAAGCTCTCTCATAAGATATAAAAAATTATATGAAATATTTTCCCAGAAATTAAAGAAAAGTCTATATCTATCAACCATTGATTCCATAACAGAAGTATACAATCGCTCATTTTTCGATGATTTCTTGAAAAACAAAGAACATAGTCTGTCGAATTCAGCCGTTATCATGTTGGACATAGATAGATTTAAGCTGATAAATGACAAGTTTGGTCACTCTTTTGCAGATTCTGTACTTAGATATGTTTCCGGCATGATAAAAAGATATATACGGTCATCTGATGTTGTCGCAAGGTATGGGGGGGATGAATTTATCATACTGATGGACAATGTCACAAAATCCGTCGCGGAGGACATCGCCTATAGAATCCAGAAAAGAATCGGCGACTCATTGTTTTATAATGCCCAGTGCACAGTCAGCATAGGAGTTTGTTGTATGGAATCACGAGGGACTATTTCTTTGAACGATGCGATTGCGGTTGCGGATAAATTTATGTATATAGCAAAACAAAGCGGCGGAAATTCCGTTAAAATATGTGCCTAGATGCCGCGACTATCTCATCTTTAATATCATTAAGATCTGCTCATGCTTTTTCTGTAGAAAATTTAATAAACTCCGATGATCGGCGCTACGCTATCCGATGAATCGATTTTTTCGTTATCTATTAAATTTATGATACGATTTCTCTCCGTTGTATTTTGTCTGTTTAAATCGCCTTCGTCCTCTTCTTCTTTCAATGCTTCGATGAGGGTATTTCGGCCGTTTTCTAGAGGCGTTCCTCCCGTTTCCATATCTATTTTTCTAAGTTTAATCCCCTTGGGCACTCTAAATGGTTTAGGTTGGAGATATTTTTTCGCCTCAACCATAAAATCTATAAAAATTGGCAAAGCAGTATTGGTTCCATTGGCGTTTTTCCCGAGAGATTTAGCATGATCATCAAATCCAATGAATACGCCGACGGCGATATCCGGCGTGTATCCAATGAACCATGTATCTTTACTATCGTTGCTGGTTCCCGTCTTTCCCGCCATTGGGAAATTAAGAAAATTGGAACTGGCTCCCGAACCTCTTTGCATTACTCCTTCGAGTAACGAGGTCAATTGATAAATGCTTTGCTCGCTGAGTATCTGTTGGCGATTATCGTTTAGTTTCGGAGGAAATTTTGCATCGTGGCTCATGTTATTTTCAACTATTCGTCCATCCATTTTATATATGACTTTTCCGCGTTTATCCTGGATATATTCGACCATGGTTGGAGTAATTTTCTTTCCTCCATTGGCTAACATTGCGTATGCCGTCGTTAGGTTCAGCAGTGTGCTTTCTCCGGCTCCTAATGCGTAGGAAAGTAGTTCGGGCATATGTTCAAAGACGCCGAATTGTTCTGCGATTTTCGCTATTTTATCAAGACCAACTTCCTGGGCTATTCTTACGGTAGCGGTGTTGATGGATCTTTCAATAGCCCGTCTGAACGTAATTTTATCCAATAGAGCTCCCTGATAATTCTTGGGCTTCCAGATTCCAATGTTATTTCCAAGATCTATTTCTATGGGACTGGCGTCAATAATGGAATTAGGAGCGAAACCGTTTTCAAGTCCTGCAAGATACACAAAAGGTTTAAAAGCGGATCCAAGCTGACGCATAGCCTGCGTTGCCCTATTAAATTCACTCTGCAGGAAAGAGTACCCTCCTTGCATAGCTAAGATTCTGCCGCTATCCACTTCTACGATCACCATTGCTCCCTGAACTCTCGGGAGTTGTTTGATGGAAAATAGTCCTTTCGATTTGCCATTTTCTGAAGGAGAGACGAAAATTACGTTGCCGACCTTTAGTTTTTTAGCCCATTTTACGTCGGCCTCCGCAACTGTTCCAAATTCATTTTTCTCGGTCATGATCACTGTATTTTTATTTGATATTACAACGGCTCTCAAAAATTCACCCATGCCATTGGGAACGGGGATGCCTCTTAACTTTTCCAGGATTTCTTTCTGTGATTTTTTCACATTAATTTCTGCAACGGGTCCCTGCCAGCCAAAACGGCGATCGACTTCTTCTATTCCTTTGCGCAACGCTTTATAAACGCACCGCTGGAGTGTGGCGTCAAGGGTAGTTCGGATAATCAAGCCTTCTTTATTTAGGCTTTCAAAGGGAAATTTTTCTATTAAATACTTGCGAATTTCCTCGGAAAAATATTCTGCTATATCAGGAGACGGTGCTTGTTTTATTATTTTAAGTTCTTCCTTCGACGCATTTTCAGCTTCTTTAGGGGAGATGTATCCGTCCTCCAGCTGACGTGTAATTGCCCAATTTCTGCGGGTGATAGCTTTATCCTTGTGCTTTTCCGGATGATAGTTTCCAGCTCCTTTGGCAAGGGCTGCCAGATAGGAGCATTCGGCTATGGTTAATTCATCCAGGGTTTTATCAAAATATGTTTTAGCTGCTGCCGCAACGCCATAACTTCCTAATCCCAAATAAATCTGATTAAGATATAGCTCCAGAATTTGCATTTTCGAGAGAGTATTTTCTATTCTATAGGATAAAATAGCTTCTTTTATCTTTCGGACATATGATATCTCATTGTTTTTTATCACAAAAATTCTGGCCACTTGCTGAGTTATAGTAGATGCCCCCTGGGGGCGTTTTCCGCTGCCAAGATTTTCTAAGTTTTTAATTATGGATCTAGCTACCCCATGGAAATCTACTCCCGTGTGCTCAAAAAAATGTTTGTCTTCAACGGATAAAAAAGCGTTGATTAGTTTTTGCGGAACCTTACCTATGGGAATGAAATATCTCTTTTCACTCGCATATTCGCACAGTTTACTTCCATCTCTCAGGAAAACACGACTGGATAAATCAGGAGAATATTCTTTTAGAAAGTTATGATTCGGTAATTCCGGAGAAAAAAAGTATAAAATAAAAAAAAGAGTGGATGCTCCAATACCTACCAAAGCCAGTATTGCAAAGAACGCATATCCGCTATAACGCAGCAATTTCATTTGTTTTCCTTTTCAAAAAAGCTATCCATAGCATATCGAATGGCATTTATAGTTTTAGTACGGAAATCTTGAGAATGTAATAATTCATTGTCGATTTTATTGGAAATGCATCCCAATTCGATAAGAACTGCCGGCATATTTGTCTTAAGAATTTTCAATTCGCTATTCCTACAGGGACGGCTTTTTATTTTACAAATATTCGGAATGTATCTGACCAAATATTCCGCAAATTTTCGTGATTTAGATAATATTTTATAGTACATATCGGCGTCATTTGATGTGCTGCAATGCACATTTTTTGTATAATCTAAATTGGGGAGTGTATACACCGACAGGCCTCTAAGATTTCTATCGTTATTACTATCCGTGTGAAGCGAAACCAATAAATCCCCCTTTGATGAATTTATTTTTTCTTTTTTCTCCTCTATGGGAGTGAAAACATCCCGGTCCCTTGTTAGGATAACGTTATATTTACCGCTTTTTATTAGAGCATTTCTTAGTTCAATGGCCGTGACTAAAGTAATGTTTTTTTCGCAGTTTCCAGTGATACCTTTTGTTCCCGAATCTTTTCCGCCGTGTCCGGCGTCAACGATGATCGTACGTTTTTTATTGGTTTTAAATCCGATTTTTACAGAATTTTGAGTGTACTTTTTCGAGGTGAATATAACGTCCTCTTTTAACGCTGCAATAAACATCAACGATGACGGCGAAAATTTTTCAAAAAAATACCCTTTGATGATGCCATGCGATATTTTTCTTGTTTTCGGTAAGGCGACTTCACGATCGAAGGACAATAGCAGCTTTATTCCGTTGGGAAGAGTATGTATTCTTGGGACAAATGATATTTTCTTATCGAAATAAATGCACAAAAAACAGTTTTCTTTCTCCTTCGTTAAGCAGATCTTTTTTACAGCCTGGAACGTAGAATTTTCTCCGCAAATGCTTTGTGCCCAACACATAAGCATGATAAAAAAAACGATTCTTATACTTTTATAAAACATTTCTAATCAATAAATTGCAAGGATTATAGCAATATTCGCAGTATCTGTAGAGCAGTTAGAAAAAAAAGTTTAGTTGGTCCTATTATCCGGCGCTAAAATGCTAAATAAGACTTTGTCGAAACGCTCGAGTTTTTTTCTGCTATTTATACCGGGTAAAAGTCTTACTCCAATTAATAACCCTTTTGTAATGTTGGACGTAAATTTCTGCAGGAGGCAGATCGGGGAAGGGGAAGTCTGGACTGCCGTCTTCCTGAACCGTGGCGCGCTCTTGATTTGAGCATCAGCGCTCGCCAATAAGAGGATGTTTTTCCTCTATGTTTTTTGGGCGAGAATTCGGGTTGCTGCTCGGAGACGCTATTTGGTTCAGATGCTGATATATTACCGCCCCAACTAATTATTACGGGGAAACTGCCGTCATCGTACGATGGTGGAATTGCTTCTGGTTTTATTTGAGGGAAGAAAGAGACAATTTCTCTAATATTGACCCGACTTTCAAAATCGACGCAACTTCTAGCATCTGATAAATCTGCTATATATAGACAATGAATAATATTATCGATGCCAAAAGATTCCTTTATATCATTTTCAATATCAACGCGCGGTCCGATAGGTACAGGAGGACGGAATCCATATCCCAGAGTTTCAAGATAGTTGGGGGAAGTATATCGGAGAACCGATTCATTAGGATTAAAGGCAAAAATCATTAACTTGCTCAATAATTTCGTGCCTCCGCAATCTTTAGAGCATTCGAAAATGTCATTAAAATTTTTAAGATCCGTAGACAACCAACCATTCATTATGAATAAGCGCACTGGTTTTTCAGTTGGAAAATCAACCACCAGTAGAGTTCTTAAGTTTTTTCCTAAACCTACAATGTCATATTGACGAATGGTGGCTTCTGGATCTTTCGCCGTAGTGTTGGAGAACGCAAGCAGAGCAAAGAGTATGGCCATCATTATTTTTTTCATAAAATAACCTTTCATTAATTGATAAACCGATTTAACAGAACGTCATACCGCTACGAGATATTTTTACGGTTACCTCTGCAACGGGACGATAAAATTAATCGAATGTGGTCAATATTGTTGTATTTTACGTAAAAAGTCAACGGGTTTTTAGGATATTTTCACTTGATATTATTTTTGCTAAAAATCATTTGTTATTGTTCATTTTTAAAGCCGCGAGAAATGTGCCGTGGGGAATTTTGACATTTCCAATTTCGCGCATTTTCTTTTTTCCCTCCTTTTGTTTATCGAGGAGTTTGCGTTTTCGGGAGATATCCCCCCCATAGCATTTTGCGGTGACGTCTTTGCGAAATGCTGCTATGGTCTCGCGGGCAATAACCTTACCTCCGATAGCTGCCTGTATGGGAATTTTAAACATATGTCTTGGGATGAGATCCTTCAATCTTTCGCACAATTGACGGCCGCGGTACTCGGCATTACTGCGGTGGACGATCATTGAGAGGGCATCCACCAATTCTCCATTTACGAGGATGGTCATTTTGACCAGATCATTCTGTTTATATCCCTGTAGATGATAGTCGAAGCTGGCATATCCTTTGCTGATGGATTTCAAACGGTCGTAAAAATCGTACACTACTTCATTTAGCGGCAGTTGATATTCCACCAGGACTCGGGAGCCAACATAGGTCAATTCCTGCTGGATTCCTCGTTTTTCTTCGCAGAGCGCTAGGATATTTCCGAGATATTCATCTGGCACGATGATTTTGGCCAAAATCCACGGTTCTTCCAAAAATGATATGGTGCTCGGGTCCGGCATATCCGCTGGATTGTGCATGTCGACGACGCTCCCATTGCTCAGATGCACTTTGTAAACGACGCTGGGGGCCGTTGTGACCAAATCTAGGTTATATTCCCGCTCTAGTCTTTCCTCCACAACTTCCAAATGAAGTAATCCCAAGAAACCGCAGCGAAACCCAAATCCTAAGGCTTGAGAAGTTTCCGGCTCAAAAGAAAAACTTGCGTCGTTCAGGCGCAATTTGGTGAGGCAATCCTTTAATTTTCCGTAGTCGACGGCATCGACGGGGAACATACTGCAGAAAACAACCGGAACGCAGGGTTTGAATCCCGGAAGAGGTGCGGAGGCGGGTCTATTTTCCTGAGTTATTGTATCTCCAACTCGAGCGTCCCCAACGCTTTTTATACCGGCGATGATGTATCCTATTTCTCCGGTTTTCAATTCGGAGATTTCGGTTGGTTTGGGTCTGAAAACGCCGACTTTTTCAACGGAGTAGGTCATGCCGATCGCCATGAGCTTTATCTTCATACCTGGCTTTATGAATCCGTCTTTTACGCGAACCAGAGTCACGACTCCCATGTAGGGATCGTACCAGCTGTCCACCAGAAGAGCCTTCAGGGGGCCGCTTTCATTTCCCGCCGGAGCAGGCAATTGTTTTACAAGAGCTTCCAGCACGTCTTCAACGCCGATTCCGAGTTTTGCGGATACGCGAATGGCGGTAGCGCAATCGAGTCCGATGACGTCTTCTATTTGCTGACTGACTTTATCAACGTCGGCGGCCGGAAGATCTATTTTGTTGAGCACAACAATTATTTCATGATTATGCTCCAGAGCTTGATACACGTTGGCTAGGGTTTGAGCTTCAACTCCTTGGGTCGCGTCAACCACCAGGATCGACCCCTCGCAGGCGGCTAGCGATCGACTGACTTCGTAGGCGAAATCCACATGTCCTGGAGTATCCATAAGATTTATTTGGTAGATGTTTTCATCCTTCGCCTTGTAATCCAGTCGCACTGTCTGGGCTTTTATGGTAATGCCGCGTTCCCTCTCGATGTCCATGGAGTCTAACATCTGATCGCGAAATTCGCGGGAGTCGACGGCTCCGCAAAATTGTATCAACCTGTCAGCAAGAGTGGATTTTCCATGATCTATGTGCGCAATTATTGCGAAATTTCGAATGAAATTCATTTCTTTCGCAATTCTCCGCCGACGCTTTCGACATATTTTACTATCTTATCCGAAATAACTTGAGCTTCGCTTTCGGTCAATGTCCTATCGACAGCCTCCAGCGTAACGGAAATACCTATAGATTTCTGCGTGATGTTAAAATCAAAGCAGTCAAAAATGTCAGCTTTAGTTATTATTGGGTCAAGTTTATAAATGGAGTTCACTATGTTTCCAACGGAGGCTTTTGAAGGAAAAAGGAACGCAAAATCTCTATTAATTTTAGGAAATACTTTTCCGTTTAAAAACGAAGTCCTGGCACCTGATAAAGGTAATAAATCTGCGAGTATTTCAAAACATACTATCCTCTCGGAAATATTAAATAATTTGCTGATTTTCGGGTGCAATTCTCCAAAATATCCTATTTTCTTTTTTCCAAATATCAGAGTACCACTTCTGGAGGGGTGATAATATGAGGGAGCCGAATCAACGGTCGTTATGTTTTTCTCTTCTATATTGCAGTAATTCAGGACGTCAATAAAATAACCTTTTACATCGAATACGTCGACGGAACGTTTTTTTTCTAACCAACTCCTGCCGTATATATTACCAAGTTGTATTCCAGAGATATGAAGAGCTTGCTCGCATGAGTCGTAGAATACGTTTCCAGATTCGCAAATGCTGACGCCCATTTGACCGTAATTTATTGCTCTTGCGGCGTTGAGTAGCAATGTTGGAATTAATGAGGGCCTCATCGTATTTAAATCATTGCTAATTGGATTTACCAAGTGAATTAGAGTTTTTTCTTCCTGAAAGGCTTCGGCGTAATTTTGTTTGGTAAAAGAATAGGTAATTACTTCGGAAAGTCCTCTGGAGGCGAGCAATCTTTTTATTCCAATAATTTGATTTTTTCTATCGACAATTTTGTCTCTGCCAGGAGCGATCATATCAATGCTTGTGGGAAGGATATTATCATATCCTTTTATGCGGAGGACTTCTTCGATCAAATCTTCTTCAATATTTAAATCCGATCTCCAGCTTGGAACTAAAAAAGTAGATTCCCATTCTTTAGATTTAATTTCCTGCAATCCTAGTTTTTTTATGGCAAGTTTTGCCGTATTCCAGTCGGTACTATTATAACCACTGATGTTATCGAGTTTTGTTTTTCTGAGCGTTATTTGACGATCGTTTTTCAACGGATTTCCGACGACGAATATGTCACTGGCTTCGCCTCCGCAATTTTCGATGATCAACTCGGTAATTCCATCTAATCCAGGAATGCAAGAGTCTCTGTCTATGCCTCTTTCAAATCTGGCGCGAGAATCGCTGGTGAGATTTAACAATGTTCCAGTTTTGGAAATGAAAATCTGATCGAATAGTCCAGACTCAATTAAAATATCAGTTGTGTTTTCATCGCAGATTGTTTTTTTCCCCCCCATGATTCCAAGTAAACATAGCGGAGATTCATTGTCTGACATAACAAGCATATCAGGGAGCAATCTATATTCATTACCTTGAATATCCTCAAAAACCTCACGACCTTTTGCGAAGCGAATGCTGAGATCTCCCTTCGTTTTTCTCAAATCGTATAAATGCGTAGGTCTTCCACTATCGATCATCCACATATTAGACAAGTCTACGAGCTTAGACACACTGTTTAACCCTGCAGATTGAAGCATGGACTTAAGCCATTTAGGACTGTCGCCATTTTTTACTCCGCGGATTACGCGAAATGCTATCATTGGAGCATACTGGTGACAGGATTCGCTATTCTCATAACTGATCTTTATGGGAAATTCGAACGATGTATCACATGCCGTTTCATCGTGAGGCGTAAAGTTTCCCGCTTCGGCTGCCGCTAAATCTCTTGCTATTCCTTTGATGGAAAGACAATCGCCTCTGTTGGGAGTAATGGAAACATCCAATATTCCTCCGCCATATCCTAGAATTTCGTCTACCGAAACGGAAAGGTCCGTATCCGGATCAATTTCTATAATTCCGTCTTCCTTAGATGGAATTGACAGCTCTTGATAGGAACACATCATACCATCGCTTGTAATTCCGCGAATTTTACTTTTTTTGATAACGCTTTTGGATGATGGAATTAGGGCTCCCGGCATAGCTAAAACGGTTTTCAGCCCTTTTCTGGCATTTTTCGCTCCGCAGACGATATTCGTCTCGTTTCCGTACATGTCTTCCACGACGCAGACTTTTAGATTGTCGGCCTCCGGATGTTTCCGGGCTTCTTTTATGCGAACTAATTTGAAATTTTTAAAGATAACGGCCGGATTTTCTACGTTTTCTACTTCTAATCCTATGGACGTTAACTTATCCGCTATTTGCTGTATATTTAAATCCGTAGACAAATACCGCTTTAACCAATTGAATGAAAAACGCATCTAAACTCCTATCTGGCAGAGTGAGAAAATCCAAAAGTATTTATCCAACGCTCGTCTGACTCGAAATATCCTCTAAGATCAGGAATACCGTATTTTAATGATGTGAGTCTTTCAAGACCAAAGCCGAATGCGATGCCTTGATACTTCTGGGGGTCTATTTTCCCAGATTCCAGGACATTCGGATGAATGGAGCCGCAACCGGCGAGCTCGAGCCACTTGTTGCCAACTCCGAATATCATTTTGCCGTCTCTGATGTCGTAATTTAGATCCATTTCTGCAGATGGCTCGGTAAATGGGAAAAAACTTGGTCTAAATCTTATCTGAAGATTTTTTACTTCAAAAAATTTCTTTAAAAAATCTGTTAATAGCCATTTTAAATGAGAAAATCCAACGTTTTTATCTACTATAATTCCCTCAATGTGTGTAAACATAGGAGTATGGGTTGCGTCATAGTCGCTTCTGTACACTCTCCCTATGGAAAAAGATCTCAACGGCGGTTTATTGGCTATCATGGTGTAAATCTGAACCGGAGACGTATGAGTACGCAACAACTTTCTGCCGTTTTCATCAGCAAGTTTGTGCACATAAAACGTGTCATGCATTGTTCTTGCCGGGTGATGATCCGGGATGTTCAATGCAGTAAAATTGGAGTATTCGGTTTCGATGTCTGGACCATCAATAAAGGTAAATCCATAGGAAGATAAAATGTTGGAAACTTTTTCTTCAATTATGGTCAGTGGATGTATTTTTCCTAAACAACTGTTGCGGGGAGGCATAGAAACATCCACAAACTCGGAAGTCAATTTTTTATCTAGTTCTTTCATTTCAAGCTCACGGAATTTCGCGTTCCATTTTTCCATGATACTATTTTTTAGCGTATTGATCTCGGAACCCAGTTGCCGTTTTTGCTCATCTTCTAAATTATGCAACCTTTTTATAATTTCAGTGATTTTTCCGTTTTTGCCCAAAACTGCGCTTTTGAGCATGTCTAGTTTTTTTAGGCTATCGCAATTGGCAATCTCAAACAAACAACTCGCCTGCAGCCTTTCTAATTCGGACATTTTACTCTCATTTCGTGCAAAAAATTTAGTCGCTAACAATTGTAACAAAAAAAATTAACTATTAAAATATTAATAATCATCAATTACAGTTGGGATAGTAATACTATTAATCAAGTTAATTTTTTGCTTGATTAATATTTTGTATTTGGTTTATTTTTTATGTAAATTTTGCTGAAGAAAGAAAAAAGTACGATGAGGCTACTTGCATTTTTAATATTTAGTATTCCATCAGTAGCTATTTCTATGTCTAATCCTGAGTGGCGAATCAGTAACAGGAGATGGCATGGAGAAGTATACGCGATAATTAAAAAAATTCCTAGAAACGAAAATAAAATAGAAGAATTAAAAAAATTTTTGTCTTCACACCAGAAACAAAGCGTTGAATATGCAAATGGAGGTAATTACAGGAGCGGTCAGCCTATTTTGATTTGGGCCTGTAAATTTAAATATGTATCGGCGGTTAAAGTATTACTGGAGTCCATTGAGGGAATTAATGCAAATGCCATATATCGTGGCAACACTCCGCTTATTATAGCCATTAAACAGCGTAATATAAAACTTATGGACGTTCTTCTGAGCGCATCTAACAACGCCGCCGCCGTTAATTTTTCGGAAGTCAGGCAACCGATATTTCATGCCTTAGTTGGCAACTGTAGTTGTAATTTGATACAAAAGCTAATGGAATACGGAGCAGATTTCGATGTTCGAGATGCGTGTGGAAAAACGCCAATGCACGTAGCTGTGGAGTCATCGTTTCCTCCGAGAGCGGTTGAAATAATAGCCCAAAAAAAACCCATCGTTAGTTAATGCTCAAGATAACAACGGAGACACACCGTTGCATTTGACCGATAATATACGAACAGTAGAAGTTTTAAGTCGCTTTGGAATTGATTACCACATTAAAAATAAACAAGGTATTCGAGCCATGGACTGCTTTTTAGGTAAGTACATATGGCGCTAAATCACAGTTGAAATTACGAATTTGATTTTTGTTTTCTTGTTTTGTCGAACCAATCGACGCGTTTTTTAATTTCTCTTTCGAATCCGCGCTCAACGGGGTGATAGAATTTTTTTCGAGAAAGTTCGTCCGGGAAGAAATTATCTCCCGAAAATGCATTTTCCGCATTATGGTCATAGATGTATCCCTCGCCGTATTTGAGTTCTTTCATTAATTTTGTCGGAGCATTTCGAATTTTTTTCGGCGGCGGAAGAGAGCCGTAGGATTCGGCGCACTTTTTGGATTGACCGTAGGCAACGTATCCGGCGTTTGATTTGGGAGCAGTTGCCATGTATATCACGGCATTGGAGATGGCCAACTCCCCCTCCGGAGATCCTAGCATTGTGTAAGTTTGATGGGCGGCGATCGCTTGGACTAAAGCGTTTGGATCCGCCAGTCCTATGTCTTCGCTGGCAAATCTAATGAGGCGTCTTGTTATGTAGAGTGGATTTTCTCCGGCGGTTAGCATTCTATTGCTCCAATACAGAGCGGCGTCCACATCGGATCCTCTTAATGATTTATGAAGAGCGCTTATGAGATTATAATGTTCCTCTTGAGATTTGTCGTAAACGAGCGCTCTTTTGGGAGCTATCTTCTGCAATTCGTCGATGGTCAGTTTTGTATTTATGTTTAACGAAAATAGTTCTTCAACTCGATTTAATAGATAGCGACCGTCTCCGTCTGACATCAGGCATAAGTGTTCTCTAGCCTCTGCAGTTAGGGGTAATTCTTTTCCAACAAAATTCTCTGCGCGCTGCAGGATTTTTTCTAAATCCTCCAGTTGAAGTCGGCTAAAGGTGATCACTTTGCAACGGGACAACAGGGCGGGACGTAGCTCAAACGATGGATTTTCCGTGGTTGTGCCCATCAGAATCAGAGAGCCATTTTCTAAGTGCGGCAGAAAAATATCCTGTTGGCTTTTGTTCAAATGATGAATTTCATCTATTAGAATTATCACCTTTTGGGAAGGATCGTGTGAAAGCTCGTCGAATATGATTTTAAACTTTGCAGTTGCATGTGTAACTGCGGAAGTTTCTTGGAATTTCAATTTACTTTTTTGAGCGATAATTTTTGCAAACGATGTTTTCCCCGATCCAGGCGGTCCCCATAAAATCAATGATTGTGGACTTTCAAAAGATGAAACTTGCTCTCCAACAGGCTGACCAATCAGGTCTTCCAGCTTTTGAGGTCGCATTCTGTCCGCCAATGGTGGAGTTTGTTCAAATAGTTGCAAAGTTTTACCAATATAAATGCAATTATATTGTCGAGTTTTTCTTTGAGTTAATCAAGATTAAGTTTTAGAATACCGTTTGGGCAATGGTAGCAATAATGAAAAACAAAAATGGATACAATATCGCTGTAGTTGGAGCGACGGGAAATGCAGGAATGCAAACTCTGCAGATTTTATCCGAGAGGAAATTCCCGTCGGAGAACGTAGTTGCTATTGCCTCTCCAAGGTCCAGAGGAAAATGCGTTTCCTTTGGAAATATTACACTTAAAGTACAACAAATTGCGGATGTCGACTTTTCGGAAATCGATATAGCGTTTTTTTGTGCGGGAAGCAGCGTATCATGCAAAAATGCCGATTTAGTGACAAAGGCCGGATGCGTAATTATCGATAAAACGTCGTATTTCAGGTTGAATCCCAAAGTTCCTCTAATAATTCCTGAAATAAATGCAGATTTATTGAAAAAAGGAGCGCCCTTGGGAATTATATCTACTCCCAACTGTGTCGCAGTGCCGTTGGCCATGACATTAAAAGCATTGGCGAAAATGTCTCCTCTAAAAAGAGCAGTCGTATCTACGTATCAGTCTGTTTCTGGAGCCGGACGTCAAGCAATAGACGAATTGTATAATCAGAGCAAGACCATTTTATCTGCCGGGGATTCACAGCCGGAAGTTTTTACAAAGCAAATAGCCTTTAATGTCATTCCGTTGATAGGCAATGTATATGCGTCAGGATCCAGCGAAGAAGAGGATAAAATTTCCTGTGAAATACGTAAAATTTTGGGCATTGACATACAAGTTGCCGTAACATGCGTGCGAGTTCCTGTTTTTATTGGTCACGCGATGTCCGTTGCCTGCGAATTTACAAAATCCTTTCGGGAGGAAAACATTTACGACGCCTTTGAATGCGTGGAAGGAATTGCAGTCGTTGACCGCAAAAACGAGCCGGAATTATTTGTAACTCCCCTTGATATTCAAGGAGAAGATGCGGTGTATGTAAGTAGAATAAGAAGAGATACAACGGTAAAAAGCGGACTTCTGTACTGGGTTGCCACTGACAATCTTCGAAAAGGAGCGGCTTTAAATAGCGTTCAAATAGCGGAAACTATGATTTCGCTGGATCCAAAATTAAGAAAATTTAAAAAAGTCGCGTCATAATTAGTTTTAGTGAAATTTTTTTGTTTTTTAGTTAATGTTTTTGTGTTAAATATAGCTATCTGGTCCATTGCATGGGGAGCGTAATGGATTTTGTTGGTTTTATAAGCTCCTTTTAATGTTGGTGAACTATGGCAAAAAAGTTATACATCGGAAACTTGGCGTATTCCGTAAACGATGAGTCCCTAAAGGATGCTTTCGCTCAATTTGGAACGGTGGAATCCGCAATTGTTATAAAAGACAGAGCAAGCGGAAGAAGCAAAGGTTTCGGATTCGTGGAAATGTCAACCGATGAATCAGCTGCGTCGGCAATCGAAAAAATGAATAAGTGCGAATTTGAAGGACGTATGATGTTCGTTTCGGAGTCACACTCCACCGGAGAAGGATCGCGCGGCAGTAGCGGCAATAACAGTGGCGGCAATCGTCGCTTTGGTGGACACAAACCAGAGCGTAAATCTTTCACTTAAATTCCTGATTTATAAGATAAAATAAGAGGCAGATTTTTGCTGCCTCACATCTTGTCGTTGCTGACATGTCGTCGTGTATTGTACAGCGGCAAGGGGTTAATTCAATTTTTAGCGAATTATCACCCAATCCGCATCATCGCCTCTGTGAAGATTAGAAACTAGAAATTTTGGTCCGATGAGTTTGGATAATGCTATTAATTCATCACGGTTTAAACAGAACTTATAACGATTTAAAAATCTCTCATCATTAGTTTTAGATATTAAAATTGCGTTAGCAACATTAAAATCCTTTAGTTGTGGGAGCCATTCCTCCGAAACGTACACCGCAATTTTTCTCTCTGAAGAAAGGCAGTTATACACATTCGCTATTTGAACGTCGATATGAAAAACCAAACTACCATGGACGTCTATTGAAATATCCGGAGGCATTTCACCTAGAGGAAATCTCGCTTCACCGACGTAATCTATTGAACCGTCGGGACAGTACGTCATTGCATTAATTAAAGCAAAAGACGAACATAATACGAATAAGATTACTCTAAGAAACATTCAATATCTTATCTTTTTTTATCATAATAAATATAATATATACTCCCAATGCTGTCAATAAGAAGGATGTGAACAAAAAATTTCTGTTAACGAAAAATTTACTATTTTACATTACTACTTTTTCGAGAAGTGTATTCATTGGAGATGTAGTATGCGTGGTTTATTGTATTGTTTTGCGTTGGTTTTGATTTTTCATGTGCAGGCTGAAAATTCAGCAAACGATTCCTCAAAGAAATCTTCTGATAAGCAAGAGTGTCAAGTCCCCGATTTTTGTACCAAGTTATGGTTTGTGATTTGATAAAGAATGAAGGATTCGGGAGCCGTGTAATTCAATGACGAATGCGGCCTGATTTTGTTATATTCCCGCCTGTAATTTTCGATCATAGCTCTGGCCTCCGCCAATATATAAAATGCCTCGCGATTCAGCAGTTCATCCCGCAATGTTCCGTTAAATCTCTCGATGAAACCGTTCTCCCAGGGGCTTCCGGGAGTGATGTAATCCGTTTTTGCTTCGATGTCGTATATGAATTTCGCACATTTTCAGCAATGAACTCTGATCCGTTGTCGCTGCGGATAAATTCCGGAATTCCTCTGGCCACGAAGAGCTCTGATAGAGCTTCCAACACTTGTTTGGACGCTATGCTGAGTTTCACCTGAATTTCAATGATTCTCTTGTGAATTCGTCCATTATGGTGAGACATTTATATCTTCTGCCGTCTACCAAACGATCTTCGACGCAATCGTAGGACCAAATGTGATTCTGGTACAGCGGTTTAAGTCTTATACACGAACCGTTGTTGAGATATAATCTTCCCCGTTTCTTTTGCTTTTTCGGAACTCTTAATCCTAATTCCCTCCATAATCTCTCCACTCTCTTGCAATTTATATCCCAGCCCTCAGTTCTCAACAATGCCGTTATTCCGCGATATCCGTACCTGCCGTATTTCGAATCCAATCGGATAACGTCTTCCTTTAAAAGATCCTCGCCGTCAGCCCTTCTAGACTTATACCTTTTTACCGTTCTGTTTAGATTCAGTACCTTACAGGCTTTTCTCTCTGATACTCCAAGATACTGAATAACTTCACCGGCAACTCTTGTCTTGCTCTGAGGGCTTAATGTTTTCCCGAAAGCGCCTCATTCAGAATTAATTTCTCCAATGTCAGATCAGCGACTGCTCTCTTCAATCGACCATTCTCTTCCTTCAGCTTTTTCAATTCCTTGGCCTGAGATACGTCCAATCCGCCATATTCTCGGCGCAACTTATAGTACGTACTGTCTGATATGCCGCATTCCTTACACGATAGCAAAACTGTCTTGCCTTGATTTGTCAGTACCTCTATCTTCCTCAGCAGTAATACTTATCTCCTCTGCTTTCATGACTTTCTGCATTCACTCCCATTAATAACTATTGCATCATCATAAATCACTTCTATGCTGCCGGTACAATTATAGGGGGGCAGGACAGAATCAATGGCACGCCCGAACAGATAATTCTTCCTCCGCGCCTAGCAATAATGTTAAAAAACGTATTGTATCATTTTCTAAAGATGAGTATTTTTTGGGCCTTCTTTCAAATGTTTCCACAAAAGCGGGACTTAGTCAAAAATTGATCAGCGGATCCCTAGAAAGATGGAAGCGTCATATTGATACATGGTCAAACAACGCATTAAAATGCCTATTGGAGCGTAATCCAAAATTTGCAGGAGCCATTGCCCAAAAAAGAGAAAATGATGCTCGTAAAGTAAACCTACGGGCGGGGGGCCCCGCTTCGCGCAAAATTAGCGCTCCTTAAATCGAGGCGTTTCTATCGTTTACGCAAATTTCCGTTGCGGCTAGAACGATGGGTCCGTGGGAAATGATATCTCCCCTAAGGAAGATCTTCGCCGCAATGATTTTTATGCCGCTGCACTCAACGGATTCTATATATACGTTTTTCGCCGTGGATATTTCCAACAATTGGTCTGCCTTCACTAAATTCCGGTCTATTGTTATGTCCCTGTCTCCTCGATCGGAGTTCATTCTTTTTTTATTAATTCTAACCATGACGTTTTTCTCCCTAAAAGTAACTTATAACCTTAGAGTTGTGTACTTTCGGGAAAAAATCTACTGTAAAAAATTACCAAGTGGCCTACCTGGTAGAAAATCGCAACTGAAATCTAATTTTTCAGGTTATTCTGAATCGACTCATTGATTTTTTGGAGGGCTTCAAAATTATCAAGAAACCATTGCTGTATTTCGTTATCAGATAATATCGCAATCGGGGAAGTCAGTTCAAAGGTTTTACCTTCGACAACAAATGGCATTTTGTATGCCATATATAAAGAAATCGCAAGTATTTTCAATGTTTCTGGGGCAATGTTTAAAGGTTTAAGATCGCATATTTCCCGGAGTATTGTTGAAGCGTTTGGACGGTTAGCGCAATTAATTTGATCTTGATTCATTCCCCAAGTGGCATTCCAAAACATACCTAACATCACGGTGCAAAATATTACTTTTTTCATAAAATTTATTCCCATAAAATTAAAATAACATACAAATACTCTATAATATAGCCGGGAAGGGTGTCAATATTTTTACCGTTTCGTCGGAAGACGCGCAATTTAATTATTGAGAATGAGCACCGCTTTATTATCGGAAAAGGAGCAAAATCCTTGATCAGTCTCTATGATCGTCGGGCGTTCGCTATCGGGCTTAAATATTTTTATGTGACCTTTTTTGAGTGGAGTGATAATGGAAATATGATTTTGAAGTATGCACATTTCTCCGTCGATAGCGGGTATTACCACTTTTGTTGCTTTGCCGTCGAAAAGTTTCTTATCGAGTTTTAAGACCTTGGCTCTCAATTTGAAACTCCCATATTTGTTGCTTTTTCATATACGTCTTCTATGGTGCCAACCATAAAGAATGACATTTCCGGAAGATGATCGCACTCTCCGGAAATAATAGCGTCAAATCCTTTTATGGTATCCGCGAGGCTAACGAATTTTCCTGGCATTCCGGTGAACACTTCCGCCACATGAAACGGCTGGGATAAAAATTTCTGTATTTTCCTTGCCCTTGCCACCACAAGTTTATCTTCCTCGGAGAGCTCGTCCATTCCCAAAATCGCAATGATATCCTGTAGCGATTTGTAACTTTGCAGAATTCTCTGAACTTCCCGAGCTACTCTATAATGCTCTTCTCCGACTATGCGGGGCGACAGCATTCTGGAGGTGGAATCCAACGGATCAACGGCAGGATAGATACCTAATTCCGATATTTTTCTACTCAAAACGGTCGTTGCGTCAAGATGAGAAAACGATGTTGCCGGAGCGGGATCTGTCGGATCGTCTGCGGGTACATAAACCGCCTGAACGCTGGTAATAGACCCCTTAACAGTACTGGTAATGCGCTCCTGAAGCTCTCCCATATCTGTTGCCAAAGTCGGCTGATAACCAACAGCGGAGGGAGTTCTTCCCAATAAAGCCGAAACCTCGGATCCCGCTTGAGTAAATCTAAATATATTGTCTATAAACAGCAAAACATCCTGCTGCTCATAATCTCTAAAATATTCAGCCAGCGTCAAACCAGTTAGCGCCACTCTTGCTCTCGCTCCGGGAGGTTCATTCATTTGTCCATACACAAGCGCAGCTTTAGATCCGTCTCCGTTAATATTTATGACTCCGGACTCAATCATTTCGTGATACAGATCGTTGCCTTCTCGAGTTCTTTCACCCACGCCGGCGAAAACGGAATATCCGCTGTGCGCCTTGGCTATATTGTTGATTAATTCTTCTATTAAAACGGTTTTTCCAACGCCGGCTCCGCCAAATAATCCAACTTTTCCGCCCTTCGCGTAGGGAGCGAGAAGATCAACTACTTTAATTCCCGTTATTAGAATTTCCGTTTCCGTAGCTTGCTCTACAAAAGGAGGGGATTCCCTATGAATGGGAAGAAATATTTCTGATTCTATAGGACCTCTATCATCAACAGGTTCTCCCACAACGTTTATAATTCTTCCAAGCATCTGCTTTCCAACGGGGACTTCTATCATTTTTCCAGTGTCTATGACTTCCTGTCCCCTCTGTAGACCATCCGTGATATCCATCGCAAGGGTTCTAACCGTATTTTCCCCAAGTTGCTGGGCAACCTCGAGAATGACCTTCTTCCCGTTGTTTGTTACCTCAAGAGCGTTTAAAATACTAGGAGCTTTCTTTTCGAAAATTACGTCCACGACAACTCCGAGTACTTGAGATATGTATCCTTTTTCCATATTACTATCCTTCTCTTATGGCAGTTGCTCCCGAAACCACCTCCACCAATTCTTG
>JAISQI010000054.1 GCA_031274295.1 Holosporaceae bacterium | reverse complement strand
CCAAATTTCTCTTTAGACAGCGTATTATAAAGCGTTGATTCTATACGTCTGGGACTATTATATTTCTGAAAAAGAAAGGCGCATAATGCGCCAAGGAGTAATATAACGATATACTTTTTCATTTGTTATTCTGAGCAACAGGTGCTTTTATTTAACACTTTGCACTCTTTTGTTTGTGCATATCTATAAATTCCTAAGGGAATGGAGAACAAATATAATGTTACCAAAACCGCCAGGGTCAACCAAATATCAGTAATCAGAAATATAACAAGAAAACTGATACACAATAGAGCGACGGGAGCGGATCCATTGTCTATCTCTATTATTTTGGATGAAAAAGTCCTCAGACAACTAATCATCAGACCTCCTGATATAAGCAAACCGCAGGAAACGCATAACGGATTTAAAAAAACATAGTTATCGGTTTGAAAAAATAAAATCATTGGAAAAACAGCTAAAATAGCTCCCGCCGGGGCGGGCACTCCCTTGAAATATTTCTTTTCTCGTTCTGATTTTTCTTCATTTTGTAACATTTCCGCATTAAATCTGGCGAGTCTTAGAGCACAGCAGACCGTAAAGAACATACATATTCCCCAGCCTATGCTGCCGAGTAAGCGATTTGATATTTGGAACAAAACAATGGCCGGAGCTACTCCAAAACAAACCAAATCTGATAAAGAATCCAATTGGGCTCCAAATTGCGACGATTGTCCGATCAGTCTGGCCACTTTTCCATCCAAGGCATCCAATACGGCGGAAATGAAAATGCAAAATATTGCCAATTCCCATCTATGAAATAACGCAAGCCGAATGGAGGTTAGTCCAACGCAAAAGGCGGAAATAGTAATAGTGCTTGGCAAGAATTTAATCAAAGCAGATCCTCTTTTATTGGTTAGATCTCCTTCTTTGATGATCGCTTTTTCTTTATAGCTCTTCTTCTCTTGTTTGCTTCCTATCATCTTCTACCTCTTTTCTTTTAAGATCAGCAATAATCGTTTCTCCTGCAACGGTTATCTGACCTTCTTCAACCAGAATTTTAGCACTATTGGGTAGATAAACATCTACTCTACTGCCAAATCTTATTATTCCTACACGCTGTCCGATTTCCAATGTTTGACCTTCTGTTATATCGCATCTAATTCTTCTGGCAAGTAATCCTGCAATTTGAACAAATATTATCCGCGTACCATCGGACAGGCGCATATAGGTAGCTCGTCTTTCGTTGTAATCACTAGCTTTATCAAGGGTTACATTGAAAAATTTACCTGGAATATAGAATATTTTTTCCACAATGCCGGTGACCGGCGATCGATTAACATGCACATTAAAGACGCTCATAAATATGCTGATTTTTTGCCAAGTACCAGGAAGTTTAAGCTCATCCGGAGCAGGACATTCTGAGATTTTTAGGACAATACCATCTGCCGGGCTTACAGCTATTGAATCTTTAGAAGGATGCACTCTTTCAGGATCTCTAAAAAATGCTAAACATCCAATTGTCATTAAAAAACCTAGCCATCCCATGTTTGTGCCTATATTTCCAAGGCATATTGCAATTACGGCGATGATTCCAGCTATTTTGCATCCGTCTTTATCAAACGGTAATCTCAGGTCCATTGTGTCTCCTAACCTTAGTAGTGTAGATTATATTGCTTTTTCTTTGGCAATTCAAATTTAAAGGTAGCATAGAATTGTTAATGTTTTATTTATTTTTTTTGTGTATATTTTTATGCAGTGATATGGCGATTCCTTCATGTAATTGAACAGGGCTGGGAGCGAATAATGAAAAGTGATATCTCGGGGTTTCCGGAGTTTTTACCAAATGAACAAATTGCATTCAACAAAGTAATTGATGCAATTAGGAAGCACTTTGAACTATATGGATTTGCTCCGATGGATACTGCTGCTGTGGAACGTATTAGCACTCTATTGGCTAAAGGAGATGACAATGAAATTTATGGTCTTTATAGGCTAGCCGACGAAAAGAGCAAAAAAGACTTCGGATTGCGATTTGACTTAACTGTTCCTCTGGCAAGATATGTGGCAGCCAATTCAGGAAAATTGATATTTCCGCACAAGAGATACCAAATATCTCCAGTTTGGAGAGGGGAGCGTCCTCAGTATGGGAGGTATCGTCAATTTTATCAATGTGACGTCGACGTCGTGGGCGACGGAGATTTATCAATAGAGCATGACGCTGAGATCGTCTCTTTAATTACAGGAGTATTGTCTTCATTGGATATTCCGAGTTTTCATACACAGCTAAGTAATAGAAAAATATTATCCGGTTTTCTTAAAACAATCGTGGAAGAGAAGAAGGTTGCTAATGTTATTAGATTGATAGATAAAATTGATAAAATTTCACGAGAAGAATTCGATGAATCACTTAAAAAAATGAGAATTTCCAAGGAACATGTTACTAAATTGAAGAATTTTTTAAACACGGCGCATAGGGGCGATAATTTTGACATACTAAAACGGTTGAGAACATTTAGCTTTAATGAAGAGTATGCTTGTGGAGTTATGGAATTGATCACTGTTTTTCAGATTTTGAAAAAACTGGGGATCGAAGATCGTCATGTAAAAATTTCCACCAAATTAGCTCGAGGTTTGACCTATTATACGGGTACAATTTTTGAAACAACTTTTGACGACGATTTAAATGACATAGGAAGTATCTCCGGCGGAGGTAGATACGATAATCTTACGGCAGCGTTATCGAATAAGAATTTTCCGGGAGTTGGCGCTACGATTGGTGTTTCGAGATTGGTTTCCCAACTTATTGAAAAAGGACTATTGGAAACGGATAAATTTTCTCCTGCAACGGTGCTTGTCACAGCTCAAAATCACGAATTTGTGGGAAGTTATATGAAAATTGCCGATAGACTAAGGAAGGTGGGCATTAAAACGGAAACTTATTTGCAAGATAAAAGTCTTGGAGTTCAGTTGAGTTATGCAAGCAAAAAAGGATATAATTTTGTGATTATCGCTAATGAAATGGAACTACTAGAGGGAAAGGCAATTCTTCGCGATCTCAAAACCAAAGAACAAAAAGTTATTCGCACAGAATACATGGAAAAAGAAGTTCTCGATCTACTTATGTAATACATTGATCTTTGGGCTAAAATCAACTACCATATCTACTCCAGTAACGCATAGATTACTGTTTTCGTCGATCCTGTTTTGTAGAAGAAAAGGAGATTGTTGTGAATTTTTGTGTTACCACGCCAATTTATTATATAAATGGGGATCCTCATATAGGACATGCCTATGCAAGCATTGCCGCAGACATAATTGCTAGATTTAAAAGATTGGATGGATACACTGTTCATTTCTCTACAGGAACGGATGAGCACGGCGTGAAAGTCGCAAGGTCTGCAGAAAATGTCGGCATGGATACACATCATTTCAGCAATATTATGTCTCAAAAATTCCGAGATTTGAGCAGAGCCATTAATTTATCAGAAGATGATTTTATCAGAACAACCGAAGAGCGTCATAAAAAGTCTGCCCAGACATTTTGGAAATTACTGGAGAAAGATATATATAAAAGCATCTATTCTGGTTGGTATTCCGCCAGAGATGAGGAATATGTTCCGGAGAATGAGATAGTAGATGGAAAAGCGCCGAGTGGCGCTCCCGTTGAATGGATGGAAGAGGAATCATATTTTTTTAAGCTGTCGGCCTACCAGGATAAATTATTGGAGCATTATGAAAAATATCCTGACTTTATCGGGCCTAATGCCAGAAGAAACGAAGTTATCAGCTTTGTGAAAAGCGGCCTTAAGGATTTGTCGATTTCCAGAAGTAAATTCAATTGGGGAATTCCAATTCCCGATTCGGATGGACATGTTATGTACGTATGGATAGACGCTCTAGCAAACTATATAACTTCTCTGGGATTTCCTGAAAATAAAGAATATGTTTCCCAAATGATGGAGAATTGCGTTCACGTAGTGGGGAAGGAAATTTTAAGATTTCATGCTGTCTATTGGCCAGCTTTTCTCATGTCCGCCGGAATAACCCTTCCCAAGCGAGTTTTTGCCCACGGATGGTGGACTTGCGATAAGGAAAAAATGTCCAAATCTGTTGGAAATGTAGTTGATCCGTTTTACATTATCCAAAACTACGGTCTGGATCAGTTGCGTTACTTTCTATTCAGGGAAGTTCGTTTTGGAGAAGACGGGGATTTTTCCGAAGAAGCTCTAAAAAACCGCATTTTATATGATCTTGCCAATGATCTTGGAAACCTAGTGCAGAGAGTTCTGGCGTTCATACAAAAATTTGGAGGACATCTAACTGTCAATTATGATTTTTCAGATCAGGAGAGGATATTGTTTGCAAATGCAAAAAATCTCGTATCCAGAATGCGTTCTCAAATCGAAAAACAAGATTTACATGGAGCTCTTAATACAGTTTGGAATTTAGTTTCTGAATCAAATAAATTTACAAATGATATGAGACCGTGGGAGTTGGTGAAAACCGATGTTTCCAGATTAAATGCAGTGTTAACCGTTCTTTGTGAAAGTATCAGATCAATTGCTTTCGGAATTGCTCCTTTTATGCCGGATACTGCTCGTAAAATTTTTAATTTTATGAATGTGGAAGGGAAATCGTTTGATGAAATTGAGAATAATTTTATAGATCAAAAATTCGTTGAGTTATCTCCATTATTTCCCAAGGAAAAATAAATGTTTTTCGTTGATTCTCATTGCCATCTTATGTTTTCGCGTTTTTCCAATGTATTTGAAGGTTTATCGGACGATTTAGAAGTCCAATATAACGTCGACGCCATCATAAAAAGATCAGAAGAGGCCAATGTAAAATACATGTTGGCCATAGGGACAGAACTATCGGATGTCTCCGAGCTTAAATCGATTGTCGATAAATACGCAAACATATTTCGCACTGTTGGAATACATCCGCTGGAAGCTAAAAAACACTGTCAGCTCTATAATCGCGAAGAAATTTCATACATTATAAAAGATAATTGTAAACACAATAAAACCGTCGGGATAGGGGAAATAGGTCTGGATTATCACTATGAAAAAGAAAGTAAAACGCAGCAAAATGAACTGTTTGAACTGCAATTGGAATTGGCAAGGAATTGCAATCTTCCGATTTCTGTTCATTCGCGCGAAGCTTCGGATGATACAATCGCTGTGCTGAAAAATCATTCCGCCGTAAAAGGAGTTTTTCATTGTTTTTCGGGAGATGAGCATTTTGCGAAGCAGGCTTTGGATCTTGGATTTTATATCTCCATTTCTGGAGTAATAACCTATAAGAAAGCGACGGAGCTACAGAATTCACTTAGATATATCCCGTTGGATAGGCTGATGATTGAGACAGACTGTCCTTTTCTTGCGCCCACTCCCGTTCGTGGAAAATTAAATGAGCCAGCATTTGTAATTTATGTGGCAGAGAAAATTTCTGAGCTGTTAAATATATCTGTGGAAAAAATAGCCGACGTTTCTTCCCAAAACTTTTTCAATCTATTTAAAAAAGCGCATTTTAATCGATAAGATAACAAGTAGTCAAAAAAATGCTTCCTATTCATAAATTATGCTATTTAAAATATTTCATCCAATAACAAACAATATTTTAAGCGCCAATTATGATTGGATTTTATTGTTGGTTCATTTTGCCGCCAATATTTTCCGGCTGCTGGCTTCCATGTACTGGACTCTTTTCCGCTGTCAAGGGGGTATAGCCATCAATATTAGCAGATGCTCTTTCTCGCAGGGTTTTTATATTTTCTTGCCCTTTTTCTCCTAGTATTTTTGCTAAATCATCCAGTAAAGGTAAAGCTATATCTTTTCTATAGGTATACCTGGTTTCTGGTTCCAGGCCTTCGCTGTCTGATATGTCGATGAATTCTGCGATAACCTTAAATATGAAGCCTAAAACCTTATCGTGACTACTAGATAATTCCTTATGGTCTTTACTCGAACCAATCAAATTCTTTATTTTCTCGATTATAATTACTACGATCTCTTCTTTTGATTTTCCTTCTATTTCCTTTTGAAGACCAAGTATTTCTACCGATTCGCCCATAAGTTTTTTTAACTGTTTAAGTCGTTCGTCAACATCTATCTCTTCTGAGATTAACCCCGGAACAGCTTCCGCATGGTTATATAAAACACAGCATGTAGCCATCAGTGCTATTTTGACAATCTTATTCATATGGTGCTCCCTCTCCGACTCTAATAATCAATATTATAGAATATAAATATCTACAATTGGTTAATTTATTTTTTATTTCTATGGTAAATTTTTTACAAGTACTTGCTTTTGACAATATAAATATGCTATGTATACAATTATAAAATATCATAAGAGGATAAACAATGAAAAAAGAGTTGTCTAATGTTGCAAGGTTAATAGTGCTGTGCAGTCTTTATACATATGGAAATATCTACTCAATAGATGATTGGAATGATATTAGAGAAAGACAAGCTGCAAGAGAAGCACAGCGGTTTCTTCAAGAATATGATCGGCAAGATGAGTTATCACGGGCAACAGAACGGAAATTGAGTCGATTAGTATCAAAGCGGCGGGCTGAAGAACGTCTAGATTACTGTATGGCGATGACGTTGCAGCAGGAAGAAATTTTGCAGGTGACCCGAGAGGAATTAAAAAATATAAACTCCAAATTAACGGATGTGGAGACCAAGAAGAAAAAAATTCAAAGCTCATTAGGAGAAATCGAGGCGTCTCGTAAACGAGTAATTGAAGAGCAAAATATGTTGAACGAATTGAAAAAAAACATTGCGGGACTTATTGCTAAAAGAAAAACATTACGGAGAGAATTACAAAGAAAAGAAGAAGAAAAAAATGATATATTGGCACAGGAAGAAAACATAAATAAGAACATTAGTCAACACTTTAAGGACTTGGTGCAATATAATCGAGAATATTTGGCTGCTGCTGAGAATAAATTTCACTCGATGGCCGAGTACTGGTATTCCTTGGCGGGTGCCACTCTAAGTTCAATGTCGTCAGATGAGCAAAAGTTAGAATTATTGAAAAATCAAGAAGGATTATTGAATCAGCAAATATCTGAAATTAAAGATCGACTAAAAACAAGGACAGTACAGACAAAGCGACTATGGAAAAAGGTAATGGGAGAAAAATATCAGGAATCAAATCATCCGGAAGAAAAAATACAAGCTAAAAAGACGGAAATAGAGAAAGAACTGAAAAAACTGAATCGTCGTTTAAAAAGGTGTATGGAAAAATTAAAAGGCGCAGAAAGAACATACGACGAGCTGCAAAAAGAAGAAAGTTCTAAAATTAGGTTGTTATTATTTGGAAAGCAGGAAAAGCGGCAATATGAAACAGAACGCGAACAAGTAAAGCGTCGTCTACTAACGATAAATAGCGAAAGCCCATATATAAGGCATGTAGACTTATCAAATCAAAATCCAACTGGACGTGTTAACGAAGCAAGAGTAGTAGAATTTCGAGATGATAATGAAAATGAGGGTGGTACGAGTGCGGTGGAGCCAATGCATTTAGAAGAAGAAAATCCGCAGCCATTAATTAATGCTCAATCTCAACAACTTGCCACGGAGGAGGGGTTCTCTGTTGAAGCGATGGTGGGACAAATTATAGCCGGGGGTACTTATTCTGCTAATCAAGCTCGAGACCTAATTAGAGGACTAGAGATTAGTCCAATTATAGCCCAGGACTTTATTGATAGATGGTCTTGTCTTTTCGGAAAGTGGGAAGATCAGGCGCTATTTACTGCTCTAAAATTGATATCTGTTGGTTTAGAGGTAGATCATTGGACTATATCATGTGTTGATTTAGAGAAAGAAGATATATTTGTCATCAGAAACAAGATTTTGGAATTATTTCATGGAAACGCGGACGCTGTGTTGGATGCAATAGCCAGACTTGATGATGGTACAATCGGATGTTTCGATCTAAAATTGAGAACCATCTTTGCAGTTACAAAAAAAACAGGAAATATTTTTAGTGATCTAATCAATGTTGTCACCAATCCTGATTCTCTTCTTCAAGAAGTGTTTTTGAGGGAGGACATTTCAGGAGATGAAATATTCGCTCAATTTTCAAATGGCAGTAAAATATCGTCGGATAGCGAGAGAGCAATTCGCGAAGGCAATCAATATGCGGGAGAGATCTTTCTTAGGGCGATGGAAGTTTTATGTGGCTGTGGAAATATGAATGACATATATCGTTATTTTAATAGGGATAATACTCAAGAGGATGAAAATATTACTTTAATGAAAGCCGGATTGTCCGATTGGGTAGCTTTTACTGACGATCCCAAAAAGTCGGCAGATGCTAATGCTGCGGCAAGACGAAAAAAGGCCGCGGATATGATCGCTGTAGCATATGGTCAAATATCCGGTAATTGTTACCAGAATATAAGGACTTCTTTTGATAATAACGGACGTGGAATATGCGGAACAGTTGGTTATCCACGAGCGACACCGAAATATGTTTTTAGAGCAATGGAAAAAGCAATTGATATGCTAGGTAGAGTAGATGTGGATGACGATATAAAGGCAGATTATAAAGAGGTGATCGCTCAAAGTTTAGGATACATAATACAGGGGACTAATCACTGTCATGCAGGCGTCACTGCTGGATTTGATTTAGCAGCTCAAACATTTCTTGGTCGGGAGAATCTCGCAAGCGTTCCTTTATGTAACCTTATAAAGGCCATAGAGATGAGAGTTACCTCGGATTTTTTGGACAGAATTTTTAAGTATTCAGTTTTTAAAAAAGCCGAAAATGGCGGTGAATACAGCTTTCCTGATAATGTTCCAGGCGAGTGGATGTTAGATGCCGGTTTTGGTGAGGTATATTATGATGGCACAAAAATTGATGCGTATCCAGAAAGTGTAATGGGACAAAAGTATGCCAAAAGAATTTTAGGAGGCCATTTCGGATTACCAAGTATCTCGGATCGTAGTTTTGAATCCGGCCTTAGTTTTTTAAAATTTCTAACTATACATCTGTTATCTTGCCTTAAATCATCAAGCGCAGATGAGGTTGTCAGGTGCGCTGTAGAGGGATTATGTAGCAGTAGCAATGCAATAGTAAAGGCCTATGGTGATCTATTAGTTAAAGAAGGTCCTTTTGACCCTGAGGCTTGGACAAGGCAATTTGGTCAAATGCATGAAGGGGAGTATGATGAACTCATTAGAACTATGTTCATTTCCGTAATAAAAAATACCAATTTGGTCTTGAAATACGTGACAGAGGACCTGTTATTCGAGCATGCATTAGAAAAATATCTTGACCAATTTGGAAGAGATATTAGGTTAGGTCATATGGTAGCTCTTGATGGGGATAAGAATGAAATAGAAAGACTGAAGATTAAATTCGCTGCGGCAATGTTTCAAGGGGCTGGTTTATTAGATATGCAGCAGCCAACGTCTGTTCCCAGACGCATAGTGATTGGTAATGGTAACTACAGGCCTTCGAGATTGCAGCAGCGAGTAGTAAATAGAGGGCGTGCTGGAGTAAATGAGCAATTTCCGAGGAGACTGACGCCTGAAATTGAGGGGATGTTTACACCAGTTCGCCATCCTAATGGATCTCCTCAGCAAATTGGAGGGCATTGGGAAAATGTGGATGATGCTACTGCAGAACGTGAATTTTATAGAGATAGGTGGCTGCAGGGAAGAAGAGGGGAGCAGTCACAACTATGGCAGCCGCTACTACGGCAGCCCTGCACCCCTTCCGTAATTAATCCTCCTCGGGTGATAGCAGCGCAGAATCGGCAGAATAATCATCAGGGAACAATGAGGCCGCAACCTCAGCAGCCTCCGTCTTTGTGGCGACGTTTCTGTAATTTTGTTAGGAGCATTTTTTCGTGATGATGACAGTGAAATATCTGGAGGTCTGTATGATTAGTCATCATCGGAGGAGGCCATCCTAATTATTTTTAGTTTTTTGTTAGGAGAGGCACAAAGCTGATTTTCTAACGCGCAAATAATATCTTTTGGTATCACGTTGGCTTTGGTGTACAATGCCGAGATGCGTTGTTGGCCCGTATCATTCTAATGATTAGCATTCTTTGTGGTCATGTGGTTGTTTTTGTGTTTACTAATCATTAGAGAAAATGCGGGCTAGCAACGAGACTCATACAATTTATGTTGGAAAGATATGCCAGTTGATATCTCAGAAATAGCGCCCTACAACTTTTCCATAGTGGAATCCCAATGGCAGAATTTTTGGTTAAAAAACAACTCATTTCATACGGATGTTAATTCGTCTAGAA
Organism: Holosporaceae bacterium; assembly: GCA_031274295.1. GTDB lineage: Bacteria > Pseudomonadota > Alphaproteobacteria > UBA3830 > UBA3830 > JAIRMQ01. Next base: position 5,965 of record JAISQI010000054.1, on the reverse strand, counting down.
AAAAATACTATGTTCTTGAGATGTTCATGTATCCGTCAGGGAAAATTCACATAGGACATGTGAGAAATTACACCATAGGCGATATAATTGCTCGCTTTAAAAGGGCTAGAGGTTTTTCCGTTCTACATCCTGTCGGCTGGGACGCATTCGGACTACCGGCAGAGAATGCGGCCCTTAAACAAAATGGACATCCAAAGGATTGGACATATCAAAATATCGGAATTATGAAAAAACAGCTGATATCTCTTGGATTTTCCTACGATTGGGAGCGGGAATTTGCTACTTGTGATGAAAAATACTATGGGTTTCAGCAAAAAATTTTTCTAGCTCTCCATAAAAAAGGTTTGGTTTACAGAAAGAAATCGGAAATTAATTGGGATCCGGTGGATAATTGCGTGCTGGCCAACGAACAGGTCATTAATGGGTGTGGATGGAGATCCGGAGCTCCCGTAGAGAAAAGAATGCTTTCTCAATGGTTTTTGAAAATTACGTATTTCGTCGACGAGTTACTGGGCGAATTGGATAATTTAAATGGATGGCCGGAAAAAGTGAAAACCATGCAGAGAAATTGGATAGGAAAATCCGAAGGATGTTCCATCCATTTTAAAACCAATACCGGAGATGAAGTCACAGTATTTTCTACTCGTCCGGAAACAATTTTTGGAGCGACATTTCTGGCGATTTCTCCAGATCATCCATTGGCGACAAAGCTTGCTGCGACTAATGAAAAAATTAAAGCATTCATCGATGATTTTAAGAAAGGATCAGTAGCACAGGGGGTGCTGGACAAACAAGAAAAACGCGGAATAAATACTGAAATAGTAGTTGATCATCCATTGTTGAACAAAAAACTCCCGATTTACATTGCCAATTTTGTTTTAATGAATTACGGAACTGGAGCAGTTTTTGCAACTCCTGCCCACGATGAAAGAGACTACGAATTTGCTAAAAAATACGAGTTGCCGATGGAAAGAGTCATAACTTCTTCTGAAAATAATGACAAATTACCATATGTCGGTGACGGAATTCTTATCAATTCAGGTTTTCTAAATGGATTAAGCATTGCCGAAGCCAAGAAAATTGTAATTCAAAAATTATGTGAAATTGGCTTGGGAAAACGCTGTGAATTTTTTAGACTCTTGGATTGGGGAATTTCAAGACAAAGATATTGGGGATGTCCGATTCCGATGATACACTGCGACAAATGTGGCATAATTCCTGCGGAAGATTTGCCCGTTTTACTTCCTTACGACGTGACATTTTCAAAAGCTGGTAATCCATTGGAGAATCACGGAACGTGGAAATATGTCAAGTGCCCACGCTGTGGAAATGACGCTATTCGGGAAACGGACACGCTCGATACTTTTTTTGATTCTTCGTGGTATTTTCTACGTTTTTGCATAAACGATTCCGACAATGAAAATCTTCTGGAAAAGGAAGATGTTTCTTACTGGATGCAGGTGGATCAGTATATTGGCGGGGTTGAACATGCCATTTTGCATCTTCTATACGCAAGATTTTTTGCAAAAGCTCTTACGGAATGTGGTTTTATAAATGTTCGAGAGCCCTTTGATAATCTATTTACCCAAGGAATGGTCTGTAACGTTACCTATCAAAAGGAAAACGGAGATTGGTTATTTCCGGAGGAAGTTAGAAAAAAGTCTCACGACGAGTATGAAGTCATCGCTACCGGAGAGAAAGTTATTGTCGGTCATCTTGAAAAAATGAGTAAATCAAAAAAAAATGTCGTTGATCCTGACGAAATTATAAAAAACTATGGGGCGGATGCATTAAGGTTGTTCGTTGTTTCTGATACTCCTCCGGATAAAGATTTCCCATGGTCAGACGAAGGTCTCGAGGGGTGTTGGAGATTTATTAATCGACTATGGCGGTTGTTCGTGTATGCCAAATCAAGTGGAATTTGTGCAGAAGAATGCTCGGAAAGCGTGCAAATTAATGCTCTTGCTCCGGATATTCAAAAATTATACAAAGATTTTCACCGGACAATCAAAAATGTTACCGATTCTCTTGAAGAGAGATCTATGAATAAAGTTGCCGCCTACATAAGAGATGGTGTGAATGCCGTATATTTGCTTTTGGAAAAGATGGAAAGCAATAAGTTGGTATTTTCTGTGGTTATTAGGGATTTGGTAAAGTTGTTTGCTCCCATTGCTCCACATATGTGCGAAGAAGCTTGGAATATGCTGGGCTTTAAAGGATTAGTTGGGGACAGCTGTTGGCCGAGCTATAAAAAAGAATATCTGGAGATTTCTACCGTTGAATTACCAGTGCAGGTCAATGGGAAATTTCGTGGAATTATTAACGTAAGCGTTGACGATGCAGAAGAAGTTGTTCTGGAGCAGGCTCTGCACATACCGACAGTGCAAAAACTAATGGCCGGAAAGTCACTGAAAAAAAAGATTTTTGTAAAAGGAAAGATAGTAAATTTTGTTGTGTAGGTTCTTAATTTTTTTATGGTGTGTGGGATGTTCGATAACTCCACTGTATGACAGTGAAAAATCGTTTGGAATGCAGAAAATAGATGTGGATGTCATTGCTGAACGAGATGGACAAAAATTACGAAGTTGTATTCTAGATTTATTGCGAGATTTGAAATTTTCCGATAAAAGATACCGTTTAACAGTCGTTCTCAAGTATGAGGAAAAAACTTTTGCAATAGCAACCGATGGGAACGCAAGACGAGTTCAGTTATCTTATACGGCTAATGTCGTTCTGAAAAATGAAAAGGGAGAGGTCGTTTATTCCGGGCTGATTCCCGTGTATACTAGCAGTAATATTTCGAGCGCTCAGGGGGAGGTTGTTCTTTCATTATATGCGCGCAACAATGGAGCGCTATTGAAAGAATTAGGCAATAGAGTTGTGGAAAGTATAAGGATGTTTATATCTCGTGAAAGTTGATTTTAAGAATATAAATTCCCATCATATAAAAATCGGCAGCGTTTTCTACTTATATGGAAATTATAAAAAGACCTTCGAAGTGTTTTGCGATTTTGTTCGAGATGAGTTGCAAAAAAAAATGATGGAGGTAGAAGTTCATTTTTGTTCAGTGACCGAGTCTCTAAAGATCATAAATGGACAGTGTAATTTGTTTGGGACGAAAGTTGATTGTTTTTTTATAAGACATGTGGAAGATAGCCATTTAGAAAAGGTTTCGAAGTTTTTCAATGAAAAAAATAGCATTTTTGTGCTAGAGAGCGGAAATTATTTGAAATCCAAAAAAATCACCGATTATTTTTTAAAGAGCGATGCAATAGCGGTATCTTCTTTTTACAACGATCAAACGTTGTATTCTCTGTGTAGAATGTTTTTTCCGAATATTCCTCAAACCGTATGTGATGAAATCGTAAGAATTATCAAAAATACGGATGAAGAGTTATATTCTGTTTTTAAAAAGGCATTCATACTGTCGGGTGATTGTAATTGTGATGATTTTAAAAATTATTCAATTCACAAGCAATCTTTTTTAAGCGGATTAAATTCTATTCCCTTGATTAGATTTTTGCTACAAACAACAATAAGAGAAAGAATTATAAAATCAGCTAATTTCTTCAAAATTAATATACTAAACGAAAATGCCATTTATCATCTTTTGAACGCCGAGTTAAAACAGAAATTTGGGGTAGAAATGGGCAGAGGCTACATTTATCAGAGGTTGATTTAGCCGATAGATAATTTTGCGAAAAATAATAGCCGCTGTTTAATTCTGTTTAGCTCTCCGTTTGTTCATATTCGTAATGAAGAAGTAGGCCCTGTATATTTTGTCGCTCGCACATGGTTGCTATTTCGTGTATATTGTCTATATCATCGTCTATAAATACGAGTTTTTGAGGTTTATCTAGAAACCCATCTTTTATGGCACCGGTAATCGCATTTCCTTTGGGTTGAATCATAAGTATTTCTTCAGGGTATTTTATGGCGTATATTGTCCGCATTCTGGTGAGCATTCCATGTGTTGAGGTGTTTTTGTATTTCTCAAGAATTTGTATATTTTCGTCAAAAGTAGTCGGCTTTTTGAGACGATATTTTTTTCCGGAATAGTGCCAACATAACCCCGGTCCATTCGCTATATAGACGCTGTATATAATTCCATTGTCAATATCAATCCGATAAGTGCTATCATTTCTCAACGAGCCTCTTTTTTGAATTGCCGAAATGAAATCTATTCCAAGATGCTGTTTTTGGCGAGCTCTCCAGGGTGCAAAAAGATTAAGTAACGCTGTGACAATTATAGCTTTGTATCCTTTTGCCCTCCATTCTGTTAGTATTTGAGGTATGTCCGGGTCTGCCAGATTGCATTCACCGGGTATTTCCGGGTTTTCAGTGACGGAGTCTTCTCTGGCGAGAACTTTGTCAAAGTCTATGCCTATCAAGGCATTATCGGCATCGCCTTCTATAAAATCGTTTGTTAATAGGTTAATTTGACTCCATTGGGATATATGAAATGTACGTGAGAGGTTTAACGGGAATACCCCCTCCGGCTGTTCTAGGCGCATGGATGTGGAGTTTTGTATGCACAATGAAGATATAACGATTGCTAATATTGCGAGGGTCAGCATGTTGTTATTTCCTTTCCTAAAAATTAAATTATTATACCACATTATATATAATTTTTTGACAAAAAAGATTAATATTATTGATACATAATGGTATATTTATCTCATTTTTAAAAATTCTTTTGGACTTGCATTTGGGAAATTCTGGTTGTATTTTCAAGCTTATAAGGCCATTCATACGGGATGAATATTTTGAAATTAGATGAAAAAATTATCACAGCCATCGAGCCATCATTAAATCACAGCGGATATGAAATCGTTAATCTGAGAGTTGTTGGTGGAAGACGTGCTGTTGTTGGTATAGATATCGAACGTTTTGATGATGCTCCGGTTACATTGGAGGATTGCGTTAATGCCAATCATTTAGTTTCGGCAATTTTAGATGTTGAAGATTTTATTAAAGGATCGTATAATCTTGAAATCAGTTCTCCAGGTGAATATCGTTCCTTAAAAAAGATTAGCGATTTCAAGCGTTTTTGTGGAAAAGACGTGGAAATTGAGTTATTGGTCGCCGTTAATGGAAAATGCAAAATTTTCGGCGAGCTGTTGAGAGTAGAACAAAATGTGAACGATGTAGTTGTCTATTTGAAAGAAGAATGCGATACTGGAACAATTGAAATTAAAGTACCGTATAGCGGTATAAAAAAGGCAAATGTGAAAAGATTTTGAACGAAGGATATTAAGATGTCTGCAGCTTTATGGACAAATTCTCGCTTTTATGGATTGGAATTATTGCAAATTTCCGATGCAGTTGCGCGTGAAAAAGGACTAGAAAAAGAGAAAATTTTAGAAGCTATGGAAGGTGCTATTCAAAAAGCAGCTAGATCAAAGTACGGCCATGAACACGATATTCGCGTGAATATTGATAGAAAAAATGGCGAAGTATCCATCTTAAAATGTATCACTGTCAAAGAAATTGTGGAAAATGATTTAGTGGAGATTTCCTTAGAAGATGCAAAGAAGATCGATGCAAATGCCGAAGTCGATCAAGTTCTAGTTACTGAATTGCCGCCAATGAATTTTGGAAGAGTTGCCGCCCAAGTCGGTCGACAAATTATTACTCAGAAAATCAGAGAAGCTGAGCGGGAAAAGCAATATGATGAATTTAAAAATAGAGTAGGAGAAATAATTAGCGGAGTTGTGAAACGAGCAGAATTCAATTCTGTGACTCTCGACGTTGGACGTACAGAGGCCATTATAAAAAAAGATCAATTAATTCCCAAGGAAAATTTCAGAGTAGGAGACAGGGTTAGAGCCTATATAGCTGATGTTTCACAGGAAACAAAGGGTCCGCAAGTGTTTTTATCGCGTACTCATCCGCAATTTTTAGCTAAGCTGTTTATGCAGGAAGTTCCCGAGATCTATGATGGTGTAATAGAAATAAAATCAGT
>JAISQI010000051.1 GCA_031274295.1 Holosporaceae bacterium | reverse complement strand
TTTAAACAACTTAGATATCAGTAAGGCGTGTTCTTATCTGCAACTTATCGATAAAACTCAAGTAGTGAGAAATCACGATGTCATGTATCGCTGTTTTTCCGACGGGTCTGCTAGAGCAGCGTGTTTTTATCGCAATTATGGTGGTAGGACGATGCCAGTAATATCGAGCTTTATCGAGCTTGACGGCAAGCGACTTGCTGTAACGGAGCTGGGTGACGAATTATTTCAGCTTGATAATACGCAAATGATAGTTATTCCGCCGAGTGTAGAGATCATCAACGATAATTGCTTTTATAAGTGCTCTTGGCTAAAAGAAGTTGTGTTTGAGATGAAATCCAACCTAAAACGAATCGAGAACTGGGCCTTTTTTGAATCCAGTCTGAGGTCGATACGTATTCCGGAAAGCACAGAGGTGATAAGTAGTTATTGTTTTTCGAGTTGTCAAGATCTGGGCGAAGTGATATTTGAAGGGAACTCCAACCTAAAACGAATCCAAAGTATGGCCTTTCTGATGACCGACCTGAAATCGATAATTATCCCGGCGAAAGTAGAGCTCATCGGCGAGGATTGCTTTTATAATTGCCGAGGTCTGCGCGAGGTAATATTTGAAGAGAACTCCAAACTGAGGAAAATCGGAAGGGACCCTTTTGCGAATTGCCACCAATGGTTGAAGGCGTTCGTTCCCTCCAGTATGGATGAGACTGCACAGAATGCCCTCAAATGTAGCTACAAAAAGAGGGTTATCACAAAAAGCTGATGCCCTCTGAATCATAATTATTCCGAACGTTTGTTGTTGCTATAGATTATTGGGATACCATTGTCACTGTTCTAAGTATATATGCTCTAATCGTTTCTGCATGACATCTTTTAGGGTAACACCAACAAAACAGATTAAGTATGCCGTGTTTTTTATAAAGGTATATCAGCTCATCAATAGCCTGCCTAAATGCAACATTATTTTCCACTCGGCTTTGAAAATATTCTTCATATTGATCACAAATACAGTTGCGTTGAGATTCCGTTGTCATATGAAATGGGTTGCCAAAAACTGTTTTTCTATCTACGCGTACATCAAATTCGTTAACCGGGTATACATTTCTTAAATTATTTATAGTTATCACACTTTCGACTTTTTTCATGATATATTCCGCCTCACGACCGCACCGGTAGCTATTGGGCGGACCACCCGCCGTCGATAACTAAATTAGCTCCCCGCATTTCGCTTGTTGCGAGACCGCACAGAAAAAGAACCGCCTGAGCGATTTGGATTGCGGATACAAATTCGCCGCCATAATTTTTATGGCGAATTCTCGAACAAAATCTTCCTTGATAATTTTCCTTATAAATACTTTGCCTCAACAATTTTCTTATTCCAGAAATCCAAGAATTCTTTTTTCGATTTTTTTGATTGAAATAGCTTTCTGCAACTTCTGCCTCTCTATTGATTTTTTCGGAATTTCGGAACATCCGATTAGGATGGAAAAAGCCATAAATAAAGTGAGGAATTGCGTTTTCATACTTCACTCCTACAATTTATAACCATGAACTGTCAGCCACTCATTAATTACTGCAAGCAAATATGATTCGCTATCATTATTTCGATGGCCGTCGGCGATGGCTATAACATGAAGAGCCGCTGTTTTTGATTCTGGCCAAAGTTGTATGTGGGCGCAACCGACCATTTCTATTCCCTGATATAATATGAAATGCTCATTTTAACGCCGCGTATTCGTTTCGAACAATTTTTCGCCAGCACGCTCTCATGAATACTCATAATGCTGTCTGTTAATGTGCTTCTACCACGAGTTCCTTCAATTTTTCAAGATCATTACTTACCAGCGTACCGATATTTTCGACTATTTTTCCGATATCCCAATTCCACCACCGGATGTTTAACAGCAATTCAATTACATCGTCAGAAAATCTTTTGCGAACTAATTTCGCCGGATTGCCAGCCCAGACTTCATATGGTCCGATATTTTTGGTAACAACGGATCGTGCGCCGATAACAACTCCGTCCGCTATTTTTACGCCCGGCATGAGGAGCGCCTCTGTCCCTATCCAAACGTCGTTGCCGATTTCGGTATCTCCTTTTCTCTCGTAAGCGACCGGTGATGAATTTTGGTAGCCATCGAAATCTCTGCATAAAATGTCCAATGGGAAAGACGTGATGAAGTTGTGATTGTGCCCCTGATTGCCGCCCATAATAAATTTTACACCGCTGGCAATGGAGCAAAATTTCCCAATGATCAATCGATCGGTTTCTTTCAGAGAATATTTATTGTCGGCAACATCCAAGTACATCACGCAATCTTCAAACGAATGCCCGTGATAGTAGCCAGAGTAATAGGAATAATCTCCGGCAATGATATGCTTGCAACTCAGATGATCTTTAATGAAGATTGAATCGCGATAGGTTTTAAAAATAGTCATTACCCTGATTTTATCTTAACTTTGAACTTTTGTATAGTACTGTTGATTTAGTTTTATTTACCTTACCGACTAATACGATAATGCTGAGAGATTTTGTCCAATAAACCAGGTTCTTGTTCTATGGCTTGTCCTATAGATATATCAACCGTATTAAAATCAGGACGACTACAATAATTATAAAGTACATAAGCTGCATTCAAAGCTAGTATATCGCCATTAAGAGCTGCACAAAAAATATCTTTTAACATATCTTCCAAAACGGAAATATCGTTTTTAGCAGCCTTACTTCGCAAGATTTCAACCGTTAAATTTTTATCAAATAGTAGATCTTTTAGACACAAGAAATAGTTTCCGACAGTGCAATAGGTTACTAATCCGGATTTTATATGCGGATTCTCCCAAAATTGCTTTACAATTTGCCAATAGAAAGCATTATTTTCAAAAAACTCTCTTGCTATAGAATAAGTAATCTCGTGATTAAACAAATCGCATTCTTGAATTATTGCTCTAATAGCAGTTTGTGCTTTCTCGTCCCCTGACTTTGCTCTATTGAGAGTTGACCCGCTAGTTCCTTCAATTCCGGTTATTCTTAAAATAATTGCACTTATTTGGCAGTACACCTGATTTTCTCTCGCATCCATAGCAGTAATATTTACAAAAACAAAAAAGACATATATGAGTAATGTTTTCTTCATCCCCCATTTTCCAAATTTCTTATATATTCTTGGCATATCTTCTTATATATTTTCGATCTTTTTATTATAATACTATAAATATTTTTGACGAATGTAAGCTGCAATAGCAACAAAATTGGAAAATTTTCATAATGTGCCTACATTAAAAACGTAAAAATCCTTTAGTTTTTGGAATCCGATTTTTTCGTAGACAGGTTCGCCTTCTTCGCTAGCAGTTAGCACTCCTATGTGATAGCCGAAATTGTCGAAGGCGTATAATAGCGCGTACGCGGTCATGTCGGTTCCAATGCCTTTTCGACGAAAATCTGAAAGCGTCACGACGTCCCAAACGCCAGCAGAGTTTTCGTTCACGAATAGCGCGCTTGTTGCCACCGGTTGATTTTGAAAATATCCAACGAAAAGTTTCAGCGCCGCTCTTGTATTCAAAATATGATCTGCAGCCTTCGAATAAAATTTTTCTATCTGATCGGAATCATGGGAGATTAGCTCCCGATAAATCCTGATGAAGTCCTCGAGCTTTTTCTCATTATTCACTAACACAATTTGCAGGTCTTCGCATTTTTTGTCGCGAGATAATTTTTCAATTTCCACAAACATAGCCGATTCATGTTCGTCGCAAACGAACCCAGCTTCTTCCATATCCGCTTTGCATTGTGGATAATCCACATCGAACCCAACCCAATGAGCAAATGGCATTTTCAGCTGACGAAATTTTTTAAAAACAACTTCCCATGCTTTTTTGTTTTTCGTTCGGCATACAATATTGAACATGTCGGACGAAATTCCAGAATTAATTACGGTAATATTATCGTCAACGGTAACGTCCATTCTCATTAATGATGGAAGATACATAAACTTTCCAACCATGTTCGCATCCAACAATTTAGTAATATTCATTGCGACGTTTCTCCTTAAACCTCCAATAGTTTATCATGGAAAAATTGAGATAAGAACGGTATTCTGCTAATTTAGATGATAAAATCACATAAATTTAGTTATAAAAAGCACAAATAGTAAAATGTTTTTCTTGAAAATCTATTTATCTTTTTTTATTGTACGTCGTTGTCTGTAATTAACAATAATCAGTTATCAGGAGGATAGTTATTATTGGAAAAATTCTAAAGTTTTGCCTTTTTTTGTCTGTTTTTAGCTCTTGTCACTCTATGGATTTTTCTATGAACTCTCCATACGATTTGGGAAACGTCTATGAAGGACCTTTTCGGATATACTATGTTAACATAGTCGACAGTGACAAATGTGTTCCCGTCGCGGATGACGAATCTCTAGAAAAAATTGATCCTACTTCTTTGGTAGGACTAAAAGCTTGTATGTTTTGGAACGGCATAAACGGAGATTTTTCTAAATATGAAAATCTTAAGTGCTTAATAATTGTAGCAAGACCAATTGTTGGAAGACTAGTAGTGTCTAATTCTCTAGAATTTTTAAGTATAACATACTCGAATTCTGGAATAGAAGGAGATATTGACCTTTCCGGCTGTGCAGCAATGGAACATTTGCGAATAGAAAGGGAAGTTAAAGGAAAGTTAATACTTCCTACGGTTTCTTTAAAAAGTCTGTCCGTCGGCGATTTTTTGTCTAGGATAAGAGAAATTACAACTCCGCTGCAATGTAAGATGCTGACGCAAATGAGTATTTATCTTGGTGGAATTCCAGAAGATATGCCTATACCTGAATGGATTGCGGCCTTAGAAATTAGGGGAGGACGAGCAGAAATTGTAGACTTATCAAAATTATATCAACTGAAGTATTTGCTAATTTTGACCGAGGATATTACTTTGTTGATACTACCATCTCATATCGTAGAAAATTATGAATATAGAATTAATGCATACAAAGCACATGAAAAAATAAAAATAGTAGGGAATCAAAAAATAGAATATTACTAATAACTTATTAGGAGCGACTACCCATAATCTTATGCACAGAAAAAATTTAAGAGAAAAGTTAGAGCACTATTATCCTACCGACAAAATCGAAAAAGCGGACAAGGAGAAAATGCTGAGATTTTTGGATGAACATGAAGATTGCTTCGAGCGATCGCTGGAAGTCGGTCATTTCACCGGATCCTGCTGGCTGGGAAATCACGATGACACCGAATTTCTCCTCACGCTGCATAAAAAAGTGAAAATCTGGCTGCAACCCGGAGGACATGCAGACGGCGATCCGCATATGACACGAGTTTCTCAGAGAGAAGCCCATGAGGAATCCGGATTGAAAAATATAGCGCTGCTATCCGACGAAATTTTTGATATCGGCGTGCATCTAATCCCAGAATATGAAGGAGTTCCGGTTCATTATCATTATGACGTTAGATTTTTGCTGAAGGCGATCGATAAAAACGAAGAAATCCAAATTTCCGATGAATCAACAGATTTAAGATGGTTTGCCGCAGTGCCGACAGATAATTATGATCTAAACAGGATGTTTAAAAAATGGAAAAATCTTAGAAATTCGAAATGAACTATGGCAATTCGCTCAAATCATCGGCTGATTCCATAAAAATCCGTTTAGATTTTTCTCAGTTCGGCCACAAAGTTTCTTATATTTTCATACTTGCTTCCATAAGGTTCCAGTACGTTTGCAAAATCAAATGGATCACTAGGCCTAAAATCACATTCGGATGCATCGCATATCCCGTACTCATAATTTTCGCGAGTTAACAAAATTTTGCGAACGCTTGGGTCTACAATAAAATTATTAAAAGTAGACAGAAAAATCTCTTGATTAGAACTATCTATCAGAGCAAATGTTTTTTCGCATAAAATAAGCGATGTTGTTGAAAAGACTGAATCGCAAAAAAAGCCCGGCTCATTTTGCAAGATATACTCTATATAATTACTGTAGAATTTGCTAATTATAGTTGCTAAATCGCAGATTGCACTTTTCTCATTCTCAAGAGCTCTGTAATTTGAGTCATCAGCAGCCCTTTTTAAAAATTCATTCACTATTGGTATTTTTTCTTCACATAAATCTTTTCTGGCTTTTATGAATTCTTGCCATGTTTGCCCCATACAGAATGTATCAAAATGTAAGAACATCAAAATTAGCGCTAGTCTTTTCATAACTAATCCTCCCATGAAAACAGAAGCAATTCTGTACGATTTTTATAAAGTTGTCCATAAATATTGTGGAATTATTTTTCTTGATTGACCATTCCGTATCCCCCATGAAATGAATTCATAACGAAGTACTCTTCTTCCTTTATCATCCAAACAGTGCTAATAATAAACGACCATGACAACAAGAAACAAAATAGATCGCAGTTCAATGTGGATATACGGAAAACACGCCGTAAAAGCCGCTCTGCGCAATCCAAAAAGAAGCATTCTACGACTGATTGTTCTGGAATCGTCTAGGGATTTCTTCGACAAGTGCGCAACCATAAAGCCGGAAATCGTTGACCGCCATCTTTTTGGCGCAATTTTTGGAAAAGATGCGATCCACCAGGGCTGCGCCGTTCAGGTAAAAAAACTCCAGGACTACTCCATTGAGGAATTAACGTCCGATGAATCCGACGATCGTCCGTTTGTATTTTTGGATCAGGTGAGCGATCCCCAAAACATCGGCAGCATCCTCAGAGCGTCCGCTGTTTTTGGAGCGCGTGCCGTCGTCGTAACAGAAAATAACAGTCCAGAACTTACTCCGGCAATCTCAAAGGCAGCGTCCGGAGCGATGGAATCCATTCCGCTGATTCGGGTTATAAATCTTGTCCATACCATCAACAATCTGAAAAAAAAGGGATTTTGGTGTATCGGACTGGATGAACGATCCGATGAAAAAATTTACGAAATGTCTCTGAACGGAAAATTCATACTCGTCGTGGGAAGCGAGGGCGAGGGCCTAAGAAGATTAACTCGAGAATCCTGCGATTTTCTGATACAATTGCCCTGCATGGGGGAATTTAGCACCTTGAACGCGGCTCAGGCGGCTACGGTCTCTCTGTACGAAATGTTGAGACAAAAAAGGAGTAGATAATGCGCTATTTTTATCCGCTATTGGCTTATTTGTTGGGATCCATTCCGTTCGGATTGATACTTTCGAAAATGTTTGGAGATGGGAAACTTCGGGAACGCGGCTCAAAAAATATTGGAGCCACCAATGCGTTCAGAACACAAGGAAAAATCATAGGAACTATCACTTTTTTGTTGGATTTTCTGAAGGGATTTGTCCCCTGCTATTTTTTGAAAACAGACTCTGAAATCTTAAATTTGTTGGTGTTGGCCGCTCCGATTGTCGGGCATATGTTCCCCATTTGGTTAAAATTCAAAGGTGGAAAAGGAATTGCCTCCTACTTTGGAACTCTCTGCGCTCTGAGTCCGTTTACATGCTTTGGAACCGCTCTCATCTGGATATCTATGTTTTGTATCACCAGAGTTTCCGCTGTTGCCGGATTACTCAGCGTGATTTCAAGTCTCATAATTTTCAATTATACAAGAATTTCTCTGTGTCTGGGTTTTATTAATCAGCTGTATGTTCTCATGGGATTGGCCGTTTTGATCATCGTGAAGCATCACGAAAATATAAGACAACTCTTTAAAAAAGAGCAGCTTTCCTAGATTTGTCCACGCTGTCCTTATCGAACAATAAAAAATAACACCATTAGAAAAAATATTTATTGACTAAAAAATAAAAATATATTATATACTCTATTTATGAAAAATAAATGGAAAGAAAAATGAAAAACTTTATCAAATCAATGGTTTTTGTATTAAGTGCTATAACGATGCTTGAGGGAGATGGCATGATTTATACAAATGTGATGACGTATATAGATAATCCGGAAAACACGCGTGTAACGCCAAGTTCTCGCCAGTTTGCTCCGGCAGTTTTAGAAGAAATTGTAAAAAACGCACCTAACTGGAATACCCGAAATCTCCAGCACGCTCTGTCTTCTAATCCTCAAAGTGAGTGCATAACTATACGAAACAGCATGTCATTTCTCGATTTGGCGCATATCATTGCGAGTCCTGCTCCTGACTATGCTGTTGCGCAACTTATGTACGCTTCGTCTCATAATTATAGGCCGCCTTTTTCTCCAGTGATCAATATTCCTGGTCCGTGGGGTCAAAGGTCTTTTATGTCCTTGGCGGCAACAACAGGAAAACTTAAAACTCTTCTAGTCATGGGAAACCTCGATTCTCTTTTGCTGGATGATTATTTCAAATTGATTGAAATTGTTTTTAATAATCTGAGCGAGCAAGCCCAAGTAATAGCATTTAAAAAAGTTACCGACTGTGTACTTATTGGATATAATAGTAGAGCGGAAGTTCGAAATTTAAGGGATTCACAGGGACGTACCCTAGAGAATGTTATTAACGCAATAGCAAATTCCAGGAGTCGAGAAATAGCAAGGAACATTTTTAGGCAAAGAGAACTAATCGACTAGGGATTGACATTAGAGTCAGCAAAACGAAAATCTCTCCGGTAAATCGGAGAGATTTTTTTATGAAGAGACTTTATGGTCTCCTTCTTTTTTCTTTGCGTTGGGATTTTGTTAATCGATTGTATGTTCTAATGGAAAGCGTAACGTCCGTATATTGGAGGATTGAGTTGTGCTGCCCAAAAGCGAGAAATTAGCAATACTGAGATTGGTTCGTACGGAGTCGATTGGACCGTCGAAATTTTGGGAACTAATGGAGGCCTATGGCAGCGGAGAAAACGCCCTCAAAAGACTTCCGAAAATTTTTCAAAACTCCAACAGGGCCGCCGACGTATGCGGCGAAGAAAAAATCGCGGAAGAAATTGCTCAAATGAAATCCATTGGCGCGCGGTTCGTTTTCTTTGAAGACGAATTGTATCCTCCTTTGCTGAGAAACATTCCGGACCCTCCGCCGGTTTTATCATTTTTGGGGGACAGGGAAAGAGTCGTTTCATTTTTTCAGAAAAATATAATTTCAGTGGTGGGCGCAAGAAACGCTTCCATACATTCCATGAGGTTTTGCGAAAATCTGTGCGAGGATTTGGGAAAAAACGACGTTGTTGTCGTGTCCGGACTGGCCAGAGGCATCGACGCTAGCGCTCATACAGGCAGTCTCGACGCCGGGACCATCGCCGTTGTAGCCTGCGGTCTAGATATTGTTTATCCCCAGGAAAATACAAAACTCTATCAAAAAATCGTCGAGAAGAACGGCGTTTTTTCCGAAATGCCTCTGAACACGGCTCCACAGCCTAAATTATTTCCCCGTCGCAATCGCCTAATCGCCGGAATATCCAATGGGACCGCCGTAATTGAGGCAGCCGAGCAATCCGGATCTCTGATAACGGCTCGAATGGCTCTTGATTATAACCGCGACGTGTTCGCCGTTCCGGGATCACCCCTTGACCCCAGAAGCGTCGGCTGCAATAAATTGATAAAGGAGGGAGCTATCCTAATTCAGAGCGCTCAGGATATTCTGGATCAATTGGAAGAGAAAAAAATCATCCCCCTTAGACTTTTCGACGATAATCGTCCAACGATGGCGAGGATCTCCGACAAAGATCTTGAAAAAATTAGAAAAAAAATACTAGATTCTTTAAGTTCTACGGCGATCACTATTGACGAATTAATTTCTTTCATTAAAGTATCTCCACAGGAAGTGTTAACTGCGCTTCTCGAGCTGGAGCTGGCCGGAAAGATCGTGAGATTACACGGACAGCGAGTCTGTTTGGCCCTGGACAGCTGATTTTTGAAAGGGATACATATGCGTCTCGTGGTTGTGGAGTCTCCGGCGAAAGCCAAAACCATAAATAAATATTTGGGATCCGGATATAAAGTCGTGGCCAGCTATGGTCACATTCGGGATCTATTGTCCAAGGACGGAAGCGTTCGTCCGGACGATAATTTCTCTATGGTGTGGGAGGTAAAATCTAACGGAAAGAAACATTTGCAGGACATCGCCACCCAGTTGAAAACCTGCGACGAACTGCTGCTGGCGACCGATCCAGATCGGGAAGGAGAGGCCATTTCTTGGCACATAAAAGAGCTGCTGCGGGAAAACAATAAATTAAAAATTCCGTTTAAAAGAATCGTTTTTCATGAAATCACCAAGGGAGCCATAAAAGAAGCTATCGCCAATCCCCGCGACATAGATTCGTCTCTGGTGGACGCATATTTGGCGAGGCGTGCGCTGGATTATCTGGTGGGATTTACCATTTCTCCAATTTTATGGAGGAAATTACCGGGCAGTAAATCCGCCGGTCGAGTGCAATCTGTTGCTCTGAGAATCATCGTCGATCGGGAGCAGGAGATCGAGGCGTTTCAAAAGAAAGAATATTGGTCTATCGAGGCGAAATTCGAGGCAAAAAATAAAAAATTGTTCGCCGCCAGATTAATTGTGCATGAAGGCAAGAAACTGGATAAATTTTCCATAGTCAATGCGAAGGACGCGAACTCCATAAAAAATTCTCTATTGTCCCAGAAATTTTTCGTAGAGTCGGTGGAGACAAAAGTCGTCAAACGTAACCCCGCTCCAGCTTTTATAACCTCCACGTTACAACAGGAAGCGTCCCGCAAGCTGGGATTCAGCGCGAAAAAAACAATGCAGCTGGCGCAAAATCTCTACGAAGGAGTCGACGTTAACGGAGAGACTACGGCCCTCATTACCTACATGAGAACTGACAGCGTCAATCTGTCCCGGGAGGCCATCGATAAAATAAGAGAGCTCATTTTGGAAAAGTACGGCAAAGATTTTCTTCCGGAAAAACCGCGCTTCTATCAGACGAAAGTGAAAAACGCCCAGGAAGCTCACGAGGCCATTCGTCCGGTAGATTCGACCATTACTCCGGACTCCCTAAGGGGAAAAATCAACGCAGATCTTCACAAATTGTACAGCTTGGTTTGGAAAAGAGCCGTCGCCTGCCAAATGTCCTCCGCCGAGTTCGATCAAGTGCAGGTGGACATCGCCGATGACAGAAAAAACGTCTTCCGAGCCAATGGAAGCACATTAAAATTTGAGGGATTCATCAGGGTATACGTCGAAGGACAGGATGATCAATCGGAGGAAGAGGAAACGGAAGGCCTACTGCCTCCTTTGGCTAAAGGAGATTCCACGCCCATGAAAAATTTGGAGGCTCTGCAACATTTTACAACTCCTCCGCCGAGATTTTCCGAGGCAAGTCTTGTGAAAAAATTGGAGGAACTGGGCATCGGAAGACCGTCCACCTACGCCACAATTTTACAGGTTCTTCAGGATCGCGGCTATGCCAAACTTCTAAAGAAACTTTTCATTCCGGAGGTTCGCGGACGACTCGTGACTTCTTTCCTGACAAATTTCTTCAGTAGGTATCTGGAATACGGATTTACGGCAGATTTGGAGCAATCGCTGGACGATATTTCAAACGGAAGTAAATCGAAACTCGAAATTTTGAAAAATTTTTGGAAGGAATTCTGCGAAAACGTCGCCCAAACCCAAGATATAAAAATTTCCGACGTTATTGACAAACTCAACGAAACGCTAGGAGAATTTTTATTCCGAACGGAAGATGGTATTTCTCGAACGTGTCCCGAATGTAAGTCCGGCGAGTTAAGTTTGAAAATGGGGCGCTACGGGGCGTTTCTGGGCTGCTCCCGCTATCCGGACTGCGGCTACATTAAGAAGTTAGACTCTTCCCCAACAACCGAAAGCGACGGCGAAATAGCTTCATCCTCCGAATATCCAAAATTTTTAGGCAACGATCCGGTTGACGGCGGCGAAATCAGTCTGAGAAAGGGACCGTACGGTCTCTACATCCAGAAGGATAAAAAATCGGAATCCGTCAAGAAAAAATCCGAAAAGGAAAAGCCTCCGCGGGCGTCCATTCCGAACTTTATTAACGTGGCCAATATTGACCTTAATCTTGCGCTTGCTCTGCTGCAATTTCCCAAAATCCTGGGTACGCTCGAAGGAGAAGAAGTGAAAATTGGCATAGGTAGATTCGGTCCCTATGTGCTGTTTAAAGGAAAATATGCATCGGCTCCCAAATCGACAGCCATATTCGATATGACTCTCGACGACGCGATTGCATTAATAAAAAGCAAAAATAAATAGTTCTCGTCTTTTACTGTTCTACCTGTTTTGTGGGAACCTGACGATCATCTCCTGAAACTTGAACGCGGGAATAGGTAATCATAGATTCGGTACTTGTTCCTTTTTTAAATGAAGTATTGGTATCCATAAAATTTTTCAAATTAGGAGAGACTTCGACTTTCTCAAGGTTGGGCAATATTGACAAATCATCTGAATTTGCTGCAATAGTACAATATACTAATTCTAGTTCTTTTATCGACGGTGGCAGATCTTTAATTGCCATTTCTCGATTTCCGTAAAGACGCAGCTTCTTGAGATTGGGCAACTTTGACCAGTTAGCTGAATTTGCTATAATAGTACAGTCTTGTAATTCTAATTCTTCTAACGACGGCGGCAGATCGCAGATTTTCTCCTGCCCTTTGGTTTTGCAAAGACTCAGCTTCTTGAGTTTGGACAACTTTGACCAATCAGCTGCCGCTGCAATAGTACAGTCTTCTAAGTCTAATTCTTCTAACGACGGCGGTAGATTTCCAATTGCCACTTCTCGATTTCCGCGAATGACTAGCTTCTTGAGTTTAGACAACTTTGACCGATCAGCTGAATTTGCTATAATAGTACAGTCTTGTAATTCTAATTCTTCTAACGACGGCGGCAGATCGCAGATTTCCACCTGCCATCTATTGCCGGATATGACCAACTTCTTGAGTTTAGACAATTCTGACCCATCAGCTGCTGTAATAGTACATTTTTCTTGCACGTCATCGGCGAAACCTATTATCAGTGCCTGAAGCCCTTCTTCTAATTTTAATTCTTCTATCGATGACGGTAGATTTCCAATTGCCACCTTCTGCCCTTCAGTTCCGCAAAGACTCAGCTTCTTGAGTTTGGACAACTTTGACCAATCAGCTGGATTTGCTGCAATAATACAGTCTTGCAATTCTAATTCTTCTATCGATGACGGTAGATTTCCAATTGCCACCTTCTGCCCTTTAGTTTTGCAAAGACTCAGCTTCTTGAGCTTGGACAACTTTGACCCATCAACTGCCGCTGCAATAGTACAGCCTCGCAAGTCTAATTCTTCCGTATCTTTTGCACCTGACACATCCACATTTAAAAAGTCTCCAATCAGCGACACCTTTTTTAAATCCTCCGGAAAATACTGTTTGTCCGGAACAAGATCCCGAATCGACTTATAACAGTCATTGTTAAAATTGCATCCCATAACTACGTTTGTATATGCAAGTTTTGCGCTACCTTGGTCGGAAAGCGGAATTGTGCTCAACTTATTTTTGATAATCGTTTTCAGCACATTTTTAATATCTTTATATTTAATATCTTCATCTTCAAACTTCTCATAAAAGCCCACTGAACTCCTAAGTTCATGCCCATTGTCGTTCCTATGAGGAAAAGAAAATATCCGGTGATACAGGTTTTGTCCCTCATAATCCGGAAGAAGGTAACCAACCATGGCTTTGTAAGTTTCATCTCGGACATTATCAGCAAAACAGTTGTAACTAAAGGCGCCTGCTTTCGATAGTGTAACACATCCATGCATAGAATTTTGAGCAATTGTAAATTCATAAGAGTCTGTGACAATAGGAAGAGTTACTTTTACATTTAACTTGCCGTAAAACTCGTTACTTTCAGCGTCATAAGTCAAATCATTTGAAGTCTCACACTTAACATCATTCCCCCCTAGACAGAATAATAATTTGGACAGCAAATTGGCCAGTTCGTCCGACGTTATTTCATCTGCCGAAGCTGTCATGTACTTAACACCCAGTATTGCACATATGGTTTTTACAAAATTAATAAAACCAGAGTTTAGTTCATTTTTTTCATTCGTATCATATTGTCTATTCGGATTATATCTGACTCCAACAGACTCATTCTTATAATTAAGATCGAAAACAACGGCATTCCATAGCGTTCTCGCTTCTGTGTCTCCTCTGTTTCGATCTTGGACTTGTTTATAAAAATACTCCAACGCATCAAGACGATCGCCGTCTAAAAGCTGATTAGGAAAACCTTCCCTAACTCTCTCCCGTATCTCTTCTTTGTTGAAGTTGTTCATTCCTTCCGTTCCTAGCGCGTAATTGATGGTGTGTCGCACCGATGTTTCCACACAATCAGGAAAACTACGAGCAGTGACTACTGCTTGACCCTCGCTATTATGCTCATAACAATTGGCTGTACCATTCTCAACCGGCGCATCGTACGGTATTGAGCCTATCATTTTAATTAATTGTTCATCTACATATTCGCCGCACTTGGCATACTTGTCGATTTCGCCATCGGAGACGGGTTTTCCTGCATTCGTTCCAAAGATTTCTTCCCGAAGCTTTTTCCATAATTCCAAAAACTTTTCCGTATCTTCTTTGTTCAACAATTCACAAATAAACGCCAATATTACATGTTCCACCGTGTATTCTGCATAGCCGTATTTGGATTCATCCTTCATTGCTTCTTTGATCAAAGAACCACTGGAAAACATTTCCTGTAGTAGTTGTTTTGGTTGTTGTAGCTGTTCTTGTAGTCGTTGTAGCTGTCGTTTTTGTCGTGATTTTAGTTGTTGTAGTTTTTGTAGTTGTTGTAGTTTTTGTAGTTGTTGTCGTTGATCAGGCTGAAGTCTCAGTTCTTCAAGCAGTTCTTTAGATATTTCAATTTCTAGTCCTCCAGATTCAGGTTCTATTCTGTACATTTCAGTTGTCACCATCAGCTTCGCCAGACATTCCAATCCCTTCTCTTTACTTTTGCTACACAACTCTTTAATAAATTTCCCCAAGTTGTCCATGTAGTTCCATGTTGCGCATATTTGCCCATCGG
>JAISQI010000059.1 GCA_031274295.1 Holosporaceae bacterium | reverse complement strand
TAAGATCTGATATTCGATGCCGTCAGTTCTTACCACCGGCTTCATCCCCTCGACTCCGACGGCGAACAGCGCCGCCGCAAGAATTGATGCAAATAATCTCTTCATTTCTTTCTCCTTTTAATAATTGGCAAAATATAATATATGGTAGTTTAATTATTATGACAAGCAATAAATGAAAAATTTTTAAAAATAATCATTAATTATCGGATAAAACTATGCTCATTAATAAATTTTTTAATAAAAAATTTATGTCAAACTTCTATTTTATATGCTTTTCGTAGTCGCGTTCGAGTAATTCTTTGAAATACTTTGCTTTTTTCATTGAAGATGCTTCTGTCTTCGGGTTGAGCTTTTTCAAACAATTAATTAATAATTCGTGGGCGACACGATAATTTTGTAGCAGTATTTGTTCCTGGGCAAGCGTCAAAAGCGACAGTCCTTCTTTATTTTGTTTTCCATACCCTTTGGCCAGCAATCTGTATATATCAGCATTGAAGCGCTCGATATATTTTGATGATTCCAACATGGATATCGCAAAATCAATTTTTTTATTGGCTTCCATGAGGACATTGGCGTAGTCTATTTTTATTAATATGTTGACATTGTGGTTATAAATTTTTTCATATATTTGAATTGATTCATCCAGCCGACCGGATTCGTACAATGTCTGGGCCAGCGTCTCTTTGTAATAGACGTCGCGGGGATTAGCGTCGCAAAGTTTTTGCAACAAATTAATAGCTTCGGTAGATCTGCCGATTCTGTGCAAGTAAATGGCTTTGGAATAATCGTCGTTGGGAACTGCAGTTCCTATGTTTAGCCGCTTCAGATAACTTCTTAATTTCACTAGAACGCGATTATACTTTTTTGACAATTCGGGATCTGCTTTGTACGCCTTCGATTGAGCGCGTTTCTGAATGGCTGAGATTCTGCTGTCCGTACGAGGATGGGTTCTAACGTAGATCGGCAAATTTGCTTCGCCGTTTAAAATTTCTATTCGTTTAAAGACGTTGAATGTGTCGATTAGAACGTCGGAGCCATAGCCTAGTTTTTCCAAATAAGTCGCCGCCAGAGCGTCCGCTGCGAATTCCTCTACTCTTGAAAAACGAAGATAAAATCTTTCATCCGCCATGGCGTATCCCATCAAAATGGCGATCGCCTCCTGGGATCCGGCGACAACCGATCCTAAAATTCCTGCCAACATCGCCAAGGTGAAATTCTTAGAACGTTGCTGGATCGCGCTTATCTGCTGATTGATATGTCCGGCAGCAATATGCCCGGTTTCGTGGCACAATATGCTCAGCAAATGCAATGGATTATAAAACTTCAAAAGCAATCCGGAATTAATAAATATGTATCCATTTCCAATGGTAAAAGCGTTTATCGCTTCCGAGTTTATAACGTATATCTTGGCAGATTCCGCACGAAGTCCGGCAACCTTGAAAATAGATTTCGCCATTTCCGTAAGAATCTCCTCGATTTCCGCATCCCGAACAATGCGCATGGCGTCGCTGGAAAAATTAGTTGTGATCACGGAAACGCATACCAAGGTGATGCGTAAAAATTTCATAAAATTATTGCTTTTGTCTGATATTATTGATTGTCTCCAGAATATCTCGGGCAGTGGTAATTATATCAAAATTTTTAAAACAGAAATCATAAAATTTTGCCTTAGCCATATCCTCCCTGGCCAGACTTAGTCTGCGGGCTACTATCTTGGGAGAATCTTCTCCGCGTAGTTTCATACGTAACTCCAAATCCTCAATTGACGGCGGGAGAATGAACATTCCATATACGTTTTCCGTGATTACTTTCTTTATCTTTAGAAACCCTTCAAAATTGATTATTAAAATTGCATCTTCGCCACTTTTTATTTTTTCGTTGACGCTGGAAAACATAACGCCATAGTAATTTCCGTAAACTTCGGAGAACTCTATTAGATTTTTTCTTTCTATTTCCAATAGAAAATCACTTTTTTTCATGAAAAAATAATCTTCCCCGTGTCGCTCTGATTTTCTGATTTTTCGGGTAGTACAGGTTACTATCCTACCAATTGACCTATCTATTTTTAAAATTTCATCGACGACCGAATTTTTTCCAACGGCGGAAGGCCCGGAAATTACGAACAAAGCTGATTTTTTCATGCTTTCCTTCACATAAAAAATCCGCCATTCAATCCATGGCGATTATTAAGTAGTTTATTTGCCTTGAGATATGCTGTAAATAGCCATCAATCTTAAATCCGTACAACCAACTCGTGTTTTGTGCTCGATGTTGTCTCTAATGTTTTTGGTGTTTCTCTTCATAGGCAAATTCGCCTCCAGGGAAGCTCCCCACTTACGATTAATTTTTTTCTCGACGCCCACTCCTATGGATGGCACGAAAGCATTCACATTGACGTTGCATACCTCTGCGCCTCCGGAATTATAATAGTACTTGCCATTGACCTTGGAGATTCCGATTTTCAAAAAAACCATGGATTCATATTTGGGGAAAATATAACCGCACCTTAGGTTGATACCCGGACATAACGCATTGCTCTCTAACTTTCCCGTTTTATCTCCCAGATATATCTGTCCGTGTTGGGCATAATATTCATTGTTTAGATCCTTCCAAGCGCCGTCTTTCTGATTCTTTTTCGA
>JAISQI010000049.1 GCA_031274295.1 Holosporaceae bacterium | reverse complement strand
TACCGGCAAGCACGTCCTGCTTGTGGAAGACATCATTGACTCTGGCAGAACACTGGCCCACCTTCACAGGCACCTCTCGGCGCAAGGCCCTGCCGAGCTCAAGATCTGCACACTTTTGGACAAGCCGGCCAGGCGCGTGGACAACACGATAACTCCTGACTATGTAGGATTTGTGATACCAGACGAATTTGTTATCGGCTATGGGCTGGACTACGCGCAAAGGTACCGCAACCTGTCCTACATAGGCATCCTTCGCTTCAGCGAGTAGGCGGGAAATAGAGACAAGCTTCATGGGGGAAGACATTCTAATCAACAAGAACGCAACAAACAGCAAAAAGCCGCGCATGAAACGGCGGACTTTTTCCAAGCCATAGAACTATTTTTGGATATGCTTTTAATGCCGTCCACCCGGACAAAGGCTAATTAAAGCCCTGTCTGCGGCGAAAAGAGCGATCGCGCAAGCCAAAAAAGCCAGAGCATCTCTAAGCCCTGGCTTTAAATCTCCTTAAAACATGAAAAAGCCAGAGAGTATTCTCTCTGGCTTTTTCTTTATCTATATCATAATCCCCATCCATGATATTATTATAGTCCTGTCACGTCCCTTTTATTCAAAAGACGATTTGTTAATAAATGGGATTCAAGAGCGTTCTTATTGCTTAGGAACCCGTAAAACTATTGCTCTTGATGCTCAAACGCAAAAATAAAACCGGAACCCAAATATGCTGACGAATGCTTAAAAATCAGCTTTTTGCAGAGCTTCATATGGTATTATGAGGTAAAAATAAAATGAGCTCTAATTACGAATTTCAATTTCAAAGATTGGAATATTGAGAAGATGAAGCTTGATGTAAAAAAATAAAACCGGGGGTCGCTTCCCCGGTTTTCGAAAGAAAGGATCAAAAGCTTTTAAGAATGCTTCAACGCGGATTTTTCCAAGCCTTCAGCAACCTAGGGTTATGGTCTAAATTGGATGAAATAGAGAAACCGGAGCTATCCCAAGCTCCGGTTTCCAGTAAATCATCAACAGCAATTATATTATGGCCGATGCGGCATGTCTTTATTCATCAAAAATCAAAGAAAAATATGGAAATTAAATGAGAACTGAATTAAGAACCTGAGCGTTCCAGTTTCCGAAAATAGAACAACGTTATATTTTGGATGGTGCGGAAAGGGCTTATTATTGAATAATGGCTATGAAAAAAGGCGTAAAAATGGGGAAACCAGAGTGCACCAACTCCGATTTCCCTACTTTTTGAGAGGCTGATAAATGTCAGCGCTTATATTCTAACTTCTGTCGGACTCCGGTTTTCGGAAAAGATGCGCGCATTTCAACAACAAATTTTGGCTGTCGCAGAAAGGCTTTATTTATTCATCGAAATTAAACTCACATTCCAAAGTTCAAAAAGGGGGGTGCCGGAATTTCAGCGCCCCCCTTTGACTACTTACCACAATGATAGCTCAAAACCTGAGTATATGGTATCAGAAATGATTAGAATTGTCAATACGCAGTTTTGCTAATATAATTCAGAGCTCTTCACTCTATTTACAAAAAAATATACATTAAAACGCTGTTTTTGATTTCTTTATTAAGAAAATTCATTTTCTGTTGCATCGTTCGCAATAATATGATATGTTAGATAAACGCTAATCTTTCAAAAGGATGTGGCTATCGATGAGCGACGATCAATCAAATTGTAGGGGCTCTTTTATGCTTGGCAGGATGCCTGCAATAGCCAATTTCTTGTTTAAGCTCGAAATAATTGGAATTATTGATGGCATTGTTGGTTATTCAAGATCAAGTTTGCGTCTCACACATGGCGAAACAGCGTTTATTTTCATAATGTATATGATGACTAAAAGAAATGCTGTTACAGTTTACAAACTCGAAAAGTGGGTATCCCAAACACCTTGCATTCAGCTCTTGTTCCCAGAGTCAAATCCTCATCAACTCTCGGAGGAAAGAGTTGGAAGAACGCTTGACTCCATTTATCCACATATACGTGACATCATTTTTCTTATTTCCAAGCGAGTTATAGAATTGTATAAGCTAAGAAAAATTAGTGCAGTTAATATGGATCTCACTAATTTTTCGGTATATGGAAACTATAGAAATCAGCCTGAAGATTGTGAAATTATAAAATATATGGGTCATCCAAAGAATCACGATCGCACAAGACAGGGGTTGGCCCTTGAAGTTGCTGTGGAGAGTGAAACAGGCTTTTTCTTGCATGTAGAAGTAGTGCCAGGCAATACGGCCGATGTTACTCGTTACATTAATATGTGGATTGAAGTTTGCAAGAAAATCTGGCCTGAATTTATCGCTATTGGTGACTGCAAGATAGCGAGCAAGAAGAATCTTTTATTTATAAGCAAACATCATGGCAAATATTTAGCTCCAGAATATGAATTTGATCTTAAGACACTAAAAAAAGAATTAGCAGATCCCACAAACACATTAGAGCTTTTACTTGAAGTGAAGCATTCGAAAAACAGAACAGTTTTCTATACAGGATTTGATACAGAATCCAAGATTATAGATGATGACGATAAAAAACAGTATTACCAGAGGAGAATTATCGTACATTCTTCCGAACTGGAAAGCGAACAACGCCAGACGCTGGAAAGAAGAAAAGTTGCATTTGAAAAGGGGATAAAAGATATACAAGAGCAATCTTTGGCAAGAAAATATGGAAAAGTAGATGATTTATCCCGAAAAATTAAAAATATTATCACAAAAAATAGCATGAATAAATATGTTGATTATACAGTGGAAGAGAAAATTGCAATAATTGAAAAGAACGCTAAAAGAGGCAGACCACCAAAAGGTTCTAAACCCGACATCGTAAAAACTGAAATAAAGTGGGCTGAATTTTCATACACTTTTGATCTGCAGGGCTATAAAAAGCTTTTTGATACAATTGGTTTTTTTACATTAGAGACTAATGTTAAACGAAGCGAAATGTCAAAATCTGATCTTCTAATCCTATATAAAGGTGAGCATATTGTAGAGTCATTCTTTAGAAGCATGAAAACATCAGGAATTGTTCCATCATATTTGCATAGCACTAAAAGAATTGCTGTTTATACCAACTTCAGCGCTATTTGCACACAAATATGCATTATGATGCAAAGAGAAGTATCAGAAAATCTAAAGTTAAACAAGAAGCTTCTTTATCTTTTCCCTAAAAATCGTGGAGTATCTCATACATCGGCAGAATTCATGCTACAAGAACTGGATTCTGTAGCGGCTTCAGTTTGTAAAACAAACGGAGTTTATGATGCTGTAATAACAGACCAAAAACCTGATTCTAAAGCTGAAACTGTATTCGAATTGATGAATGTTGATGTAAAATATTGGAGAAAAGAAGGTATACAACGTCTTTTCGAAGAAATGAAATTTTCGAATGAAATTGCATTTGAAGAATTTATGAGAAACAAGATTATGTATCGAAAAAGTCTATAGTAAAATTAGTTGTATTGCTTTGCAATATAAAATACATAGTCATATAAAGAGCACTATTTTGTCTTGAGATTTGAATAGTGTTAATTGAACGATTTCATACTATAATACTCAGGTAATATCTTTGAAACTCTTTTATTTAGAATTCGCATGATAAAATTGGTAATAAAAGGTCGATATTTGTTCGCAAAACTGAGAATTGACATGCCTTTTCATTTCTGATATTATATATCTAGATTTTAAGCAAGGTAAGGTGTGAGTAGCAAAGGGGGGCGCTGAAATTCCGGCACCCCCCTTTTTGAACTTTGGAATGTGAGTTTAAAGGCAAATTAAGGGAGAAATAGCTCTAAATTAAAAACCGGAGCTATCCCGTAAGCTCCGGTTTCCAAGCAACTACCATCCACAAGCATATTATGGCCCAAATGGCGAGGCTTTATGCTTAAGAAAGAACCTTTTAAGCCAAAAAAATGGCAATTAATGGCAAACGGAGCTCGCGCCGTATAGCTTGATTCCCGGAGGATTAAGCAAAAACAAGAATGGGACGCCTTGGCGTCCCATTCTTGAAAGAGCAGTATATTAAACCCGCTTCAACATACTCTGGCCGGGCGAATTGCGTAGTGACACCCCAGCCCTGCCCCTTTTTGACGGAGAAGCTGAATTAGCACATATTCAGGGATTCACCAAAGGTAAGGAAGGAGTGCCACCTCTTATAAGTCCACTGTTCACTACTCTCCTCTGGGGGCTTTCACCCCGATTTATATATTGCTCTAAGCATGGAGGAATTATGCGCGAACTATGACAAGAATTTATGGAAGGAATAAGCTAAGGAGGGGACGCGCACCAGGAAAGCGCTCAAAAAAGC
>JAISQI010000011.1 GCA_031274295.1 Holosporaceae bacterium | reverse complement strand
CAACGCTATGCGCTTCTTTTTCCCTCCATATCTATAGTAAAGCCTCCAACACTTACTTCCGTTAGGATAAATCTCAAGACATAAACCCTTTTCATCGGTTATGGCGTAAATCTTGTCTCCGGCTTTCGCTACTCTGCATTTGGTATCGGTTAACATATAATTCCTTCATTTATACAAATTTGTTATCAACCAACACATTGCGCATAACGTTGATAATTTTATCCTTCGACATATGTCTGAATTAGACGGAATCTTATCTCGTATCAGATGGTACTCTCTAAGACTGGTGATAGATAACATATCGTATGCGCATTTAATTACGCGCAGGTTAGAGCTGCGAATACGGCTATCCCTCATTTCATCAACATATGTTAACGCTGGGATTATTAAGTCCAACATTTGATACATTTCTATACCTCCTTACTAATTGGTACCATATTTATGGTACCAATTATGGTACCATAAAAGCATAGATGCAAGTAGATTTTTTCAGATTCAAAAAGATTGATAAAACTCTCAATCCTCTCAATTTCAGTATATTTTAAAGTGATTTTAGATTTTTCTGGATTCATAAAAAGTAATACCTGGCGGAGGAAGAGGGATTCGAACCCTCGATACGGCTTTTCAACCGTATGGCGGTTTAGCAAACCACTGCCTTCAGCCACTCGGCCATCCCTCCGCGGACAGCTATAAGAAACCATTATGGGTTTTCCCTGTCAAGGAGTTTTTCTATTTCTTTTTTTAGTTTTTCTGCTTTGCGTTGCGCGCGTCTTCTTGCGCGCGCTTCCATCAGAGACATGGAACCATATCTCGGTCTATCTGTTCTTTTGATAATCCTTGGGGAAGAAACTTTTACTCTTTCCGGTTCAACTCGCTGCCTGGCAAGCAGCTCGGAGAGAAATTTTTTTATTTTTTGGAGGAAAACAAATCTATCTTTGAAAGGCTTTCTTTCTTCTTTAGTGGGCTCCATTATCACTTTCTTTTTTTCAACGACGATGGGCCGTGAAATTAACTTTTCTGTTTTCTTCGGCTCTTTGATTTCTTTTTTGCTTGAAATCTTCTTTTTGAATTTATCCAAAAGACTCAGATTTTCTATTGCTTTTCCTTTTTCAATCAGGACGGGTTTTGCTTTATCAAGAAGACCTAGTTCTACCATTTGAGGTATTAGTAACTCGGAGATATCAAATAATATTACGGAAAGCTTAGAATTCTTTACGGCTTCATATTTATCTCTTGGAATTTCAAATATAATCATCAAAGTACAAATACTGATTAATATTCCAATGCCTCTAAAAAGACCAAACAAAACACCGACAGCTCTGTCGACTCCGGAGAGAACTCCTCTTCTTACGTTTTGTGATATAGAACTTATTATTAACAAGAAAATGATTAACGCAATTAGATAAGAAATACCAATGGTTACACAACGGGCTATGGTCATATTAGGAATACGTTCATATATGGATGGAATTAGGTATGGGGAGACAAAAACCGCGATAAAACCACTACCGAACCAAGCGCATGTGCTGAAAAAATCCTTGATGAAACCGCGTATAAATCCAGCCATTGTTGAAGAAAACATCAGCGCGATATAAATGTAATCTAAAAAATTGAAAAATTCGCTACTATTCATTTCTAATTATTCCTAGTAGTGCCACCACTTCTATTAATGTTTCCACGGTTTCTATCTTTATGCCAGAGGCACAATTATTTGAGAAATTACTAGAACTCGGAAGAATAATTTTTTTAAATCCGAGTTTCTGGGCTTCTTTTATGCGCTCTGAACAACGAGATACTGGTCTTATTTCTCCCGTAAGCCCAATTTCTCCGAATACACATGTTTCGTTTTCGATAATTTTACCACTTCTGGCGGATAATAAACTTATTGCAACTGCGAGATCACAAGCTGGTTCTGATATTTTCAATCCACCTGCAATGCTCATGTAAACGTCTCGATCAGAAAAGGAGATTTTGCATTTCGACTCCAGAACAGCCAATATAGTGAAAAGCCTATTGATATCCCATCCGACCACGGTTCTCCTTGGAGATGCGAAATAACTTTTTGAAACCAAAGCCTGCACCTCGACTAAAATCGGTCGTGTTCCTTCGATTCCAGAAAAAACAACAGATCCAGGAACACTTTCATTTCTCTGGGTTAAAAACAAAACAGATGGATTAGATACACCAATCAATCCTTTTTGCTGCATTTCAAAGATTCCCAGTTCGTCACAGGGGCCGTATCGATTTTTCACGGTTCTCAAGATGCGGTATGAATTTCCTCGCTCTCCCTCGAAATATAGTACAGTATCCACCATATGTTCCAGTATTTTGGGACCAGCGATGACTCCATCCTTGGTTACATGGCCAATGAGAAAAACGGTCGTATTTGTGGTTTTTGCGAAATTTATCAATTGATAGGCACAGGTGCGAACTTGCGAGACAGTCCCTGGAATAGAGTCTACGGAGGAACTTTGTAATGTTTGAATTGAATCTATAATTAGAAAATCAACATCATCGCCAAAAGAGTTTATGATAGTATCTATATTAGTCTCACATGCTAATTTAACTTTAGAATCACTGGCTCCAAGTCTAATAGCTCGTATGCAAATTTGTTCAGTCGATTCTTCTCCGGAGATGTAAATACAATTGTAGTCCTGTGATAAAGACGCTGATATTTGTAACAGCAAAGTGGATTTTCCAATTCCGGGATCGCCTCCCACAAGAATTACTGATCCTGAAACGATACCTCCCCCAAGAACACGATCAAATTCATCAATATCGCTCAGTTTTCGATCCAATTTCTCCGGTGTGGAAGCAAGACTTTGAAAACTAAGATTGGTTTGGCCTAATTTTGATTTTCCTTTAGTTGAAATATCCTCCACTATGGTATTCCATTGGCCACAATCTTCACATTTGCCAAGCCACTTGTAGTATTTAGCGCCGCACTCGTTACAATAAAAACTTTTCTCGTTTCTTGACATTAATTATCCCAACAATCGGCTGGATTATAAAATATTTTATATTTTTATTCCATTTGAAAATAGCGCAATCCACTACCTTTTGATTGGAAAGTATGTTTTCGTATAAGCGTTATGTATCTAGAGTTTTTCCATCAGGAGGTTCTTAGCCATAGTACGAAGCGTTTGAGGCATATGGTCTTTAACATTAGTAAATGCTATGATTAATAAAAGGAAATTTAAAAAAGGAGCAAGAAAGATGTCGTGGAAATGGATTGAAACGATTATTCTACTTCCGTTTAATGTTCTGGTGATTATTCCAGCGGCAATTCTGTATTTTACTGATTATCGTTTTAGATTAAATAATATTTATTGGCTTGTCATTGGTGTAGTTTTATTGGGTTTTGGACTATTTTTAGCGGGTTGGACAATGAGGCTATTTGCAATAAAAGGAAAGGGAACTGCCGCGCCCTGGAATCCTCCCAAAAAGCTAGTGATTTTCGGACCATATTGTTATGTTAGAAACCCCATGATAACAAGTGTGCTTGTTATGCTAATTGCGGAAGCACTACTTCTAAATTCTTGGTATATTTTTGCTTTGTTTGCTTTATTTTTATGTGGAAATATGATGTATTTTCCGCTATTCGAGGAAAAGAATTTGGAAAGTAGATTCGGTAAAGATTATTTGCGCTATAAGCAGAATGTGCCTCGCTGGATTCCGAGATTAACGCCATGGAAAAAATGAATTGTTTTCAGTATGAAACAACAATAGGAAAAATCGTCATTTGCGCGAATACAAGAGGTGTAACAAATTTTTTTTGGGGAGAACTCTCCAATGTTGAAATGGAAAATACGGAAACGGAGATAATCAAAAGAGCGTTTGTTCAGCTTGGAGAGTATCTAAGCGGATTAAGGAAAAATTTCGATATAAAACTAGAATACAGCGGAACGGATTTTCAACTCGCCGTTTGGGATCAGCTGAAGAAAATTTCATACGGGAAAACGAAAACATACAAAGAAATTGCTTG
>JAISQI010000033.1 GCA_031274295.1 Holosporaceae bacterium | reverse complement strand
GTAACGTTTTTAGTGACTTTGGGGCAAATAAAAACGGCGATGCCAAGAAAAAGGGTATTTGAACGGTTGGAGACATTAGGAGCAAAGTTGGCTACGGTGATATCGCCGTTGGCCTATGTTTCCAAATATTCTGTTATAGATAGAGGAACTATAGTGTTTCATCATGCGTTAATTAATTCCAATGCAAAAATAGGAAAAAATTGCATAGTTAACTCAAAGGCGCTTGTGGAACATGATGCTGTTATTGGAGATCATTGTCATATCTCAACAGCTGCTGTGGTAAATGGCGGGACAGAAGTAGGGGAGTGTAGTTTTGTGGGGAGTAATTCCACAGTCGTCCATGGGATCAAAAATGCCAATTCGTCTTTTATAAAAGCAGGTACACTTGTAAAATGAGAAAATTAAAAATAGGATACTTTGCTGATGGCATATGGTCTCATAATGCCTTTAAACTAATTAATAATGACAAGAAATTCGAAATTAAATTTATTTGCCCAAGATTTAATTCAGAAGATCTGACATTAAAGTATTTAGCAGAAGGAAGTAATATAGACT
The DNA here is from genome assembly GCA_031274295.1 of Holosporaceae bacterium. Taxonomy (GTDB): domain Bacteria; phylum Pseudomonadota; class Alphaproteobacteria; order UBA3830; family UBA3830; genus JAIRMQ01. Next base: position 16,684 of record JAISQI010000033.1, on the reverse strand, counting down.
ATATAAAAACAAGCAATGTAAATTCCAAAGATTTTTTGGAAAACGTACAAAAGTATGGTTGTGATATTTTTGTATCGATGTCATTCGATCAAATCTTTCAAAGAGAAATAATAAATTCTGCAGCGCTAAAAACAATAAACTGCCATGCTGGAAAATTACCATTTTATCGCGGTAGAAATATCTTGAACTGGGTATTGATCAATGATGAAAAAGAATTCGGAATCACAGTACATTATGTTGACGAAGGAATAGATACTGGAGATATAATTCTACAAAAGACATATCCAATAAATGACGCGGACGATTATAAAGCGTTGTTGGAAATTGCGCATGTTGAATGTGCAGGGGTTTTATATGAGGCTCTATTATTAGTATATGAAGGAGATTTCACTAAATTAGATCAAAAATCTATTCATCCTGTCGGAATGTACTGCGGAGCCAGAGAAGAAGGAGATGAAATTATAGATTGGAGCTCTAGCACGAGAGATTTATTCAATTTTGTACGCGCATTGGCTAAACCGTCTCCAATGGCGAAATGTTTTTTGAATGGAAAGGAGTTTTTTATAAATAAAGCATCGTTAATTGATAATGCTCCCTTATATAAAGGTACTCCCGGGCAGATTTTATATAAGGAAAATGGAAAATTCATAGTAAAAACTAAGGACTCTATCCTAAAAATTGAAGAATATTTTTACGATGGCGTATTGAAAGTTGGAAATCGCTTAAAATGACACAAACATTTATAATTGCCGAAGCTGGTGTTAATCACAACGGATCTGTGGAATTGGCTAAGAGATTGGTTGATGAAGCGATCGAAGCTGGATGCGATGCCGTGAAGTTTCAAACCTTTAAGGCGGAAAACGTCGTAAGTCGAATTGCCGAAAAAGCCGAGTATCAGAAGAAGCATACTGGATCTGAAGAAAATCAACTGCAGATGATAAAAAAGTTGGAGCTTTCGTTTGAGGATTTCAGGGAACTTAAGAAGTATTGCGACAACCGCGGGATAATGTTCTTATCCAGTCCTTTTGATACGGAAAGCGTGGATTTTCTCGCTAATTTAGGCGTTGAGTTCTTTAAGATTCCGTCCGGAGAAATCGTCAATCTTCCTTTTTTGAGAAAAGTGGCTTCATATGAAAAAAAAGTGATTTTGTCGACGGGAATGGCCACTTTGAACGAAGTCACAGCAGCGGTGAGCGTGTTAAATTCATGTGAGATTTCGCTATTGCATTGCACAACTGAATATCCATGTCCATATGAGGAGGTGAATCTTAGAGCGATTCAAACTCTTAAGAATGAATTTGGCCTTGAAGTTGGGTATTCCGATCATACGGAAGGAATTGAGGTCGCCATTGCCGCAGTAGCAATGGGAGCGACCATAATCGAGAAGCATTTTACCATCGATAAAAATATGGAGGGACCTGATCACAAAGCAAGTCTGCAGCTATATGAATTAAAGAAAATGGTTTCTACGATTAGAAACATAGAAAAAGCATTCGGAAATGGGGAAAAAGTTCCATCGCAAAGTGAATTAAAAAATATTCCAATCGTGAGGAAATCTGTAGTGGCGAAATGCGCCATAAAAAAAGGAGAGGTATTTTCTGAGAAAAATATAACGACCAAACGTCCCGGAAATGGAATTTCGCCTATGAAATGGGACGCAATAATTGGCTCTCGAGCCGCGAAAGATTATGCAAAGGATGAGTTGATATGAAAAAAATTTTAAAGGAGTATAGAAATCGATGAAAAAAATCTGCGTTGTTACATCCACTAGAGCAGAATACGGAATTATGTCAAATCTAATCAATAAAATTGCTCTGGATCAGGATCTTGTTCTGCAATTAGTCGTAACCGGCTCGCATTTATCAGAAAAATTTGGATATACTTATAGGGAAATCACTGCTCCAATTACGAAAAAGATAGATATTGAAATAGACCAACATCCGTCTCATGCAATGTCGGTTGCCATTGAAAAATTTTATGGTACCTTTACCGAACTAAAGCCGGATGTTTTGCTTGTTCTTGGAGATAGATATGAAATAATGGCGGTAGCTATCGCCGCAATGCTGAATAATATTTCCATAGGGCATATTTGTGGAGGAGAATCTACAGAAGGAGTAATCGACGAAGCAATTCGACATTCCATCACGAAAATGAGTCATTTGCATTTTGCGTCATGCGAAGAGTATCGCAATCGAATTATTCAATTGGGTGAGAATCCGCGTTACGTATTTAATGTCGGGTCCCTGAGTGTCGAAAATATCGAAAAAACGCAATTGCTTTCAAAAGAAATCCTGGAAAATGAATTAAATTTTAAATTTGGCGAGAAAAATCTACTTGTGACTTTTCATCCGGTTACTCTAGAAAACAACACGGTATCACTGCAATTTATGGAATTACTTAACGCGCTATCTGAACTAAAAGATACGAAGATTATCTTCACTAAACCTAATTCCGATGCCGGCAATGCAGAAATATTTAAATTAATTGATGATTATGTACTATCACATGAGGATACTGTTTCTTTTACTTCGCTCGGGATGTTAAAATATTTCTCTGTACTGCAGTTTATTGATGGCGTCATAGGGAATTCTTCCAGCGGAATTGTGGAGGTTCCGAGTTTTATGATAGGAACGATTAACATTGGAGATAGACAAAAGGGAAGAATACAGGCCAAATCAGTGATAAATTGCGGTAGTACCAAAGAAGAGATTCTGGCGGCATTAGGTAAGTTGTACTCCGCAGAGTTTCAACAAATATTGAAAGGTTTGGTGAATTTTTACAAGCAGAAAGATACCGCAGACCGTATTATAAGAGTGCTAAAGGAAGTTGACACGAGTAAATTGCTAAAAAAGGAATTTTATAACTTGGAAATAGCATGAAAATTGTTTTTGTTGGCACTGTTGAATTTTCTGCAAGAATGTTATCTAAGCTCGAAGATATCGGAGCGAATGTAGTAGGAGTCATTACGAAAGGCAAATTATTGGAGGAAAAGAACGGAACAGGACGGTTTGATCAATTTTAACATGTCTTCGGGAACTATTTATAATCTTACAAGGGCCTTAGCGAAGCCGTATGTTGGAGCACATTTGATTTACAAGCAGAGAAAAATAATTATTTGGAAAACAGAAGAGGTTATTTGTACGGAAATGGACAATATCGAGCCTGTTAAGGTTTTAGAAGTTTCTAGTAGTTTTATTGACGTAAAAAGTTATAATGGAATTATTAGAATATTAGAACATGAGTTTGAAACGCTGCCACAAATTGGAGAGTATTTATGAATGTTATAATAATTGCTCCACATCTAGATGACGAAACACTCGGATGCGACGATACAATTCTTAGGCATAAAAATGATAATGTGAATTGCGTCTTCGTAACTAATGTTTCAGAAAAATATGGGTTTTCTTCAGCTCAAGTTGAAGCTCAACAGAAACAAATAGACAGCGTTTCTTGTGCATATAATTTTGATCATGTATTTCAGTTAAAATATCCGACGACTTATATGGATACAATTCCAGTGACTGAAATTGTCTCCGGGATGAGTGAAATTTTTAGACAAATAAGACCTGAAGTGGTTTATCTTCCCAACAGGTCCGATGTTCATAGCGATCATCGAGTTATCTTCGATGCGGCTTTTGCTTGCACTAAAGTCTTCAGATTCCCAAGCGTAAAAAAAATACTGATGTACGAGACTGTTTCTGAAACAGAATTTACTCCCGCAATTGCAAATATGGCATTTGTACCAAATTATTATGTTGATATAACAGAATATTTTGAACAAAAAATAAGTATAGTAAAAATGTATGATGCTGAATTGGGTAAATTTCCATTTCCAAGAAGTATTAAGAACATAGAAGCTCTGGCAATATTTCGAGGGGTGGGGGGAGGATGTCAATATGCTGAAGCATTTCAGTTGCTAAAGTGGATAACATAATCATGAATCCGAAGTTTAATCAGTATATTATCAGTCAAAATGAGACAATAATATCAGCTTTTCGCAAGATAAATGATTGTTCAGATGGTCAGGCATATACTCTTTTTGTGGTAGATGATGACTCTAGGGTGATTGGCTCACTAACTGATGGAGATGTTCGGCGTGTTCTTGTAACTGGCGCCTCGGTAAATGACAATGTTACGTGTGCTATGCGCACGGATTTTCACTATATTTCAGATATAAATGACTATAAGCAAATTAAGCTTTTGAAATCTTTCAATTTGAAAGCAGTTCCGCTATTATCCGCTGACCGGAAGATTTTAGATATTATAAATTTGAAAGACATAAGGGCGATCCTACCTGTGGATGCAGTTATTATGGCTGGCGGAAAAGGAATTCGGTTGAAGCCATATACGGATAATGTTCCGAAAGCAATGCTCGATTTGAATGGAAAACCAATAATTGCACATAATATAGATAGATTAATTCAATACGGGGTCAGGAATTTTTATGCATCAGTGAATCATTTGAAGGATTGCATTAAGGAATACTTAAATAATCATTATCAACATATTAATATTCAATATATAGAAGAAGATAAACCCCTTGGTACTATCGGTTCCGTTAAATTAGCAAAAGGATTTATTCATGATGATATTTTGGTTATGAACGCAGATATTTTAACGAATATCAATTTTGATGACTTTTACTGCCGATATAAGGAAACGAAAAACGATATGTCTGTTGCAACATTTAATGTAAAAATAGACGTTCCGTACGCAGTATTGAATATTTATGATGATAAAATCAATTCGTTTGTTGAAAAGCCAGCATACACATATTATTCGAACGCCGGCATTTATCTGATAAATAAAAATTGTATTGATATAATACCCAATAATGAAGTTTTCGACGCCACAGATTTTATAGATTCCATGATAAAAATCAATAAATGTATCGGACATTTCCCGATAATGGGATATTGGCTGGACGTAGGAACAATTCAGAACTATTCCAAAGCCAAAGACGATATAAAATACGTGAGGTTTTAAGTGCTAAAAGATAAAATAATTATTATAACAGGGGGAAATGGTCTTATAGGAAGGCATGTTTTACAAAATATAAAAGATAAAAATGGAACAGTCATAAATTTTGACATCACAGCGAAAAACGACCTGGAAAACAACTCCTTGATGTGCGATATAAGCGATTTTGATTCTATCAAAAGTTGCATAAAAAATGTTTTCTCAAAATTTGCTAAGATTGACGGATTAGTTAATTGTGCCTATCCGCGAACGAAAGATTTTGGAGGAAAATTCGAAGATATATCCATTGAATCTTGGGGGAAAAATGTCGAATTGCAACTAAATAGCGTATTTGTAACATGCCAAGAGACATTGAAAATAATGAAAGAACAAAAATTCGGAGCAATAGTAAATTTCGGATCTATTTATGGAGTTGTTGGGAATGATTTCGATATATACGAAAATACCGATATGCATTCTCCGGCAACATATGCAGCTATCAAGGGTGGAATAATTAATTTTACCAGGTATTTGGCTTCTTATTATGGCGAATATGGCATCAGGGTTAACTGTGTATCTCCAGGCGGGGTTTTCGATAATCAAGATCCGATCTTTGTGAAAAACTACTCGAAAAAAGCTTTACTAAAGAGAATGGCTCGTCCCGAAGAGGTAGCGCCGGCTGTAAGTTTTCTATTGTCGGACGAAGCCAGTTACATTACTGGACATAATTTAATGGTCGATGGCGGTTGGTGTGCGATATAAGATTTTATTCGTTGGTTTGGGATCAATTGGACAAAGGCATTTAAAGAACATTGTTGAGATTTTACGAACCCGAGGCATCGATTTTCAAATAGACACTCTGCGTATGCAAAATGTTGGCTGTGAGAATATAACAAATGTGTATGTGAATAAAAACAAGCTTCCCGACGATTATGACGTCGTTTTTGTGACTAATCCCACCAGTTTTCACTATGAAACGGTAGTGTTTCTGCATAATAAAGCCAAATATTTTTTTATTGAAAAGCCAATTTTTGATAAAATTTATGACATCAGTTTCTTGAAAAATATGTGCTATGTCGCTTGTCCTCTGAGATTTCATCCAATCGTTAAAAACCTCAAAAATTTTGCTCAAAGTAATAAAATAATTTCATTTAGAGCCATTTGCTCTTCTTATCTTCCAGAATGGAGACCAAACATAGACTATAGAAGTAATTACAGCGCGCAAAAATCGATGGGTGGAGGCGTAGAACTTGATCTAATTCATGAAATCGATTATCTAATGTGGATTTTTGGAAAACCCATAAAAGTATTATCTCTGCTGGGAAAAAAATCGAATTTAGAGATTAATTCAAACGATGTGGCTTTGTATATTATGGAATTTCCGGATTTAATGGGCTCGCTCCACTTAGATTATTTTGGGCGCTACAGTGGAAAAACGAAACGAGAAATTGAAATTTTCACCAATAACGACGCAATTATATTCGATATAGTCGGCAATCGCATTCATTTTTTAAGTGAGGATAAGATGAATTATCTGCCAGCAGAGGATGTGTATATGAACGAAATGAATTACTTTCTGGATATAATTACCGGTGGTCGAACGAATTATTACAACGATCCACAAAATGCGGTCGAAAGTCTAAAAATAGCATTGGGAGAATCGTAAATGAATAATATATTGTTTACTATTTGCGCCAGAGCGGGATCCAAAGGATTGAAAAATAAAAACATATCAGATTTTTTGGGCAAACCCCTGTGTTATCAAACACTATCTGTTTATGATGCCTTTCGAAAGAAGCATGCCGAACACAATTATCATCTTGCCTTGAACACTGATAGTTTGGAGTTAATTGAGCAAGTGAAAAGCTATAATATCCCATTCGAATACGTGGAAAGAACTCCGGAATTATCAGGGGACTTCGTCAGCAAATTGGACGTTATCAGAGATACTTATCGCAAAGTGGAAGGAGATTTTGATTTCGCAATAGATTTAGATTTAACCTCTCCGCTGCGAACAGTGGACGATGTATATGGAGTCCTCGATCTTGCACTGAAAAACGAAAGCGCAGACGGCGCTTTTTCCGTAACAGACGCGCGCCGTTCCCCTTATTTTAATCAAGTGCAAAAAAACGAAGATGGCTTTTATTACCCAGTAATTAACTATGGAGCCATAGCGAGACAGCAAGTTCCTGAAGTTTTCGATATGAATGCTTCGATTTATGTGTATAGATCATCATTTCTTAAAAAAGTTAATAAACAGCTTTTCGAAGGAAAGATGTTGGTATATATTATGCGTGATAACGGTGTTTTAGACATCGATTGCCAACGCGATAAGGATTTGATGGAAATTGTTGCGAACTATTTATCTAATGAGTGATTTGTGCAAATTTGTCAGAAATGTCTAATGATATCGACCAGGCCTAGACTTACTTTTGATGATAGCGGAGTTTGTTCTGCTTGTCAGTGGGCAGAGGAGAAACGCACATCGGTTAATTGGGCAAAAAGACTACAAGAACTTAAAAGCTATTGTGATAAATACAGAACAATGACGAATTTTGACGTGGTTATTCCAGTTTCTGGAGGGAAAGATAGTTCAACAGTCGCTTATAAATTAAAACACATGTACGGAATGAATCCGCTTTGTATCAATATAAGTCAATCTGTTAGCGTTAATTCAGAAATGAATGATAGGAATTTGAATACTTTTAGGCTCTTGACTAGTATCTTCTTTGTTTGAGAATCCTGATTTAATAAAGCAATTGGTCGGCATATATGGTAGTCAGTGTGAAATATTATTATTAATGATCAAAATTTCAATATATTTTAATTAGGATACAAATAAAGTGTTGTTTCTTGGAAAAGATAAAATGTCATTTGCGACTTGCATCGTATGCGGTATGGCAAGAGTAGGTAAAACGTTGCTTAGTAGCGTCTTGTCCACGAGCAAGAATGTTGAATATGCAGAAGAGCCGTGGACCGCTCAGTTTTTTCCTATAGCTATGTCTAATGGTTTTTTTGATGAATCTCATGCATCATTATTTTTCTCAGAATATATTAGGCAACTGTTTTACGAAACGTATCTATTAAGATATGCGAATTTTCGTCTTATTGATCTAAGTTACATAGGGCATAAAAAGCCTAAGAGTGTTATCGAGCATAGAATTAACAGATTTAAAAATTGGGTTGACGTAAAAGACGTTTCCGAGTCGATTTTTATGTTAAATCTTTCCGGAACAGTCAGAGAACTCAAATTCATTTATGACTCTATTCCAAGATGTAAGATTATATATGTAATACGTCATGCAATGAGTGTCGCAAAAGAAATAGAAAGGAAAAAGTGGTTTTGCGCGGAAGCATTAAAAAATCCAATAAGTCCATCTTTATACAAAAAACACAAAAATTTATTTCTTCCATTTTGGATCAAGAATGGAGAAGAGGATTTTTTTATAAATTTAAATGAATTTGAAAAGGGGTTATATTATTACAATGTAATGGTGGAGAGAAGTATTGCATCGGAAATGCTTTCTCATAAGGATTGTATGATAGTAAAATATGAGGATTTTTGCTCGAACAAACTTAGAAAATATGAAAAAATAAAATCATTTCTTGAGTTGACAGAGGGCGACCTTACTGAAAGTAGTTTGGCCAAGATTGAATTTCCAAAAGAAGACTTTACTTTTGATGGGATAGTAGGCTCAACTCTTGTTGAACAAACAAATATCAGCCTGAAATATTTTGGCTATGAGGAATTATTATGAATAAAGAAGAGGCAATAAAGTACTTCAAAGACAATGCTTTTGCGTGGATGCATAATTCTTATCAGGACGGTGGATATAACTATCCAACTCCACTACACAGAATAAGAGTTGTAAAAGAAATATTGAAAGGAAAGAAAATAAAAACAGTTTTAGATATAGGTTGCGGTGGAGCTCAGGTAAGTATCGAACTTGCAAAAATGGGATATAGGGTGACGGCCGTTGATCAATCTAAAAAAATGCTACAACTTGCTCAAGAGAATATATCAAAAGAGAATCAAGAGATTCAAAAGTTAATAACATTAGAAGAATGCAAAATTGATGATATAGAATATCGCAATTATGATTGCGTTGTTGCAATGGGGCTTATTGGGTACTTAGAAAGTGACGCTAAATTGTTTGAAGTAGCAAGAAATTCTCTAAAGAGTGGGGGAGTTTTGTTGGTTTCTTTTCGTAACAGGCTTTTTAATTTATTTTCCATAACAGATAGAACAATATTCGAAGCTAAAAATGGGAATTTAGAAAAATTAGTGAACGAAGCAAATTTATATTATAAAAACGTCACTTCGGATAGTATAAAAGCATTTTTGTCTGCATTAAATATGATTTCTACAGAGCTTTTACATTCGCTCGAAGACAAGTGCAGCTCGAATCATGATGATGAAGTGGTTCCTTATGCGGGAGCAATAGAACCGAGACAAACTACTCCTTTTGAGGCAAAAACAGCAGCAGAAAAGTTTGATTTGTATGCCGAAAAGATAACAGGGGTTCATCCTCATTTTGCGCTTTCGAAGCTTAACAAACTTTTTCCTCCCGGCGTTTACAACAAATTATGCAATAGTTTAATTGCTTTTGAAGACCAAGATATCTCTTTAATTTGGAGTTCAGTGTTTATAGGTTGTTTTATAAAAAAATAGTAAGGTTTCTATGCCTAAAAAAGCCATAATATTTCTTCCAGAAACCGGTATTTATCCTTATTTGAGAACTCTATCCGTTCTTGGAGATGCTTTAAAGAAGGATGGATATGAGGTTTTTCTTACCAATTGCGACGGTATTTCGTTCAGGTGCCCTATGATGCCGAATCGTCAGATGCCGCTGGTGGTGTTTGAAGAGCAGAAACGAGAGAAATGCTACGAATGTCAAAAATATCTTAATAATGCCAGAGAGGCATATGATTTTAATGTTTTGAATTTAAAGGATTATGCGGACGAGCAGCTTTTTAAAACTTTGGATAATTTTATAACGGCGGAAAAATGGGAGACTTTAGAATATAAAGGACTAAAAGTAGGACAGATAGCAATTCATGATCTAATGTTGGAAGCAAAAGTGTTAACGACAAAAAATCTTTCAAGAGAACAAAAACATCTCTACGGCAATTATATCAAGAATACTGCGATGATAGTTGAATTGATGGATCGCATTATAAAGAAAATAAAACCGAATTTAATATTAGCTTATAATCCATATGCTCAGTGTCAAGCAGTTCTGTATGCATGTCAGATTAACGGCATTAATTTTAAAGGGATAACAAACGCTCATCACCTTGGAGCGAATTTTTCTTTATTTCAGTTTACTAATCACACTTTCATGCGGGAGTACCTTTATCATTGTACAAGTTGGAATAATGAAAAAAATCCGCCCATTTCTTGTAAAATGGTTCAGATTTGTTTTGATGATGCCGTTTTCAGAATGTATGGTTCTGGTTCACATATATTTTCATCTGCAAAAGTAAGCGATATGGAAAATATATATAGCGAATTAAATTTAGATAAGACCAAAAAAATCATAGGAGTTTTTACCAGTAGTAATGACGAAAGACAAGGCATTAGTTTTTTTTTAAAAGCCTGGAATCAACCATTCGATATCGATGAAGTTTTTGATTCACAAATAGAATGGTTTAAATTTTTGAAAGAATTTGCGGAAAAAAATAAAAATGATTTGCAGATTGTTGTTCGAGTACATCCAAGAGAAGGCCGCAACGGAGGATCGGAGAATTTAGAATTTCTGAAGAAAAAACTTCTAGGTCAAGATAATGAGAGTTTTAAGATTATTTGGCCGGATAACCCTATTTCCAGCTATGATCTCATGGAGATAATAGATTGTTGTCTAATATCAAGCTCTACTGTAGGACTTGAATGCCAACGCTTAGGAATTCCTACTTTATCCCATACCAGAAAGTTTAGCTATCCAGACGAGGGGCTCATAGAAATCGCGCATAATAGGGAATCTTATGAAAAAAAGTTGAACAAAATAATTAATTATAACTGCTCAATAAAAGAGATTATCAATTCTTGTCGCTTTTATAACTGGCGCATTCTAATAAACTCTCTAGACATGGGGGAAACGATTCCTAGAGATTTTACAGATGACTCCATCTACCCTCCTGCTCCATTAGACAGACAGAAGCTCGTAGTAGATATATTGGAAAATAAAATAGATCTTATAAAATACAACATAGAACACCTTCGGCAAGCGAATTATTCAGAAAAAGAAGAATTGGAGTCGGTTAAATTAGGCATTAGAAGAGTCATAGATAGGCTTTTTTTACCATCACCACAAACTCGTAAAAAAGTTTTCTATGAAAGATGGCTGAACAATTTGAAAAAACGCTTGCGGCCGCCACCCGACGGAATATTCAAAGATTATGATCTAAAATACAGCGAAGACGTTTCTCGATTGGACGATTTCCTAAAAGAATCAAGAAAAAATAATACGGTTTATTTGGTGAAAGATGGCATTTATTCTATTCTTGTGAAAAACGGGGTCGTCCAAAAGAGATGTTCAAAAATGGTGGCGAATCTTGCAAGGATACATGAAGAGGCAGATGGATGAAATTTCTCGATATCGTTGAAAAAAACGGCAGGAAAAAATTAGTTATTTTTGGTTTTATAAAAATAAGTTTGGGCAGGTCGGAGGACAGTTACAAAAAACATTATTATTCCCAAGATGGAGAGGATGTTTTATTGGATGCTTTCTACGCTGACAAGCCGGACTATAAAGGATTTTATGTTGATATAGGAGCTTTTCATCCCCTGAGATTTTCCAATACTCAAATTTTCTATGAGAAAGGCTGGAGAGGGATAAATATCGACGCTACTCCCGGCTCTATGGAGGAATTTCAAAAATTACGTCCATTAGATATAAATATTGAAGCTGGAATTTCTGACAAACAGAAAGAATTGGAATATTTTTCTTTCGAAGAACCTGCTCTCAATAGTTTTGATAAAAGCATTTCAGAAGAAAGAATTGCCAATGGATGGAAGCTAAAACAAACAATAAAAGTGAAAACATATACCATAAATGATATATTGGAGAAGCCTTCCCCTCCAAATCAATTGATAGATTTCATATCGATGGACATAGAAGGACTTGAATTGTCAGTTTTAAATACGCTGGATTTTGAGAAATTCGCTCCACGATTTTTCTTGATAGAAGAGCTGAATTTTGTCGAGAAAGATTTTTTATACTACGAGCAGTCACCTGTCTATCGATTATTGCGCTCAAAGGGATATATCGTTGTTGCTAAAACCATGCGAACCGTTATTTTTGCGAAAAGCGACATGACGAATTCAAGATAGCTAAATATTTTGCATTGGATTCGAAGATAAAATTCTTGCGTTGCAAAAATCTGCCAAATTATGCTTTTGTGCAGGGAGATATCCGCAATACAGTTTTGGTGTCTGAAATTTTCGAGAAATACAAAATTACCGACGTAATTCACTTCGCCGCCGAAAGTCACGTGGATAATTTTATCGCAAATCTGCGAGATTTTAGATAAAAAATGTCCAAGAAAATCCGGTAACTGCAGTGAGTTAATCGCTTTTGTAACCAACAGATTCTGGCGAAAAGAAATAGTTGACCACCTACCCACAGTTGTGTTTTTCTGACTCCATGTAAAGAAATGGAGGCTCCGATGCTCAAGAAAATTGGATTCGTTGCTTTTATCGTTCTTGTATTAGTAAGTATATTCATTTACGTAATCGAAAAATCAGGCAAATATGCAAGCGATTTAGAAACAAGGGCCGCAATGGCAAACATGACTCCTCAGCAGACGCAGGCGTTAGAAAAATGGTTTAAAGTTAAATTAGGCATTGATCCGGAAAAAGGATTCCAGACTGTAGCAGCTTATGCGAAATTCTATGGTCTTGAAGGCATGCCCTATTACCAAATTGTGGAACGCATGCTTAAGGAATCTAAAACGGGAAAGTTAGAAACGGCGGTCGAACATGGAGCAGACCCGACCGCATTTCGCATCATGAGGGAATACGAGGATAATACTACCGAAAGATTGAACTCTCTTCAAAAAGATTCACTCAGCGAAAGCGATTTAGACACTTTAGCGCAAGCGGGGGCAAGCGTTGGGTCGCATCAAAAAAAAATAGCCATCGAGCGTACAAAAGAAAATGCCCCTACTGCTTCCGAGGATACAAAAGAAAATATCCCTATTGCCTCCGAGGATATGAAAAAAAAAGCGAGCGATCCGGAAACTGCAGAAATAGTTGATATTGTACCTCCGCAGCTTTTGGAATGGTTTTCTGTTTACGGCATTGATTCGAAAGCTGGAATAGCAACTTTAGAAAAGTATGCTAACTATTATAATCTGCAAAATATCCCTCACTATGAGCTTCTTCAAAGAATGATCCGAGAATTTCCAATAACAATAGTGAAGGCCGCGATGTTGTATATGGCGGATGGGGACATGATTCACATCGACGAAATACAACAGGTGGCTAAAGCGGCAAATAAGATGAAAACCTTAGCAATGATGTGCAATATGTCCCTACAGCGTTTGAACGCGTTGGTAGAATGGTTTAAAAAATACGGCGTTGATTCGGAAAAAGGATTCCAAACTATAGCGTCTTATGTGAGATTCTATCACCTAGAATACATGCCCTACGACCAAGTTATGGGTCGCCTGATTAAGGAATCTAAAACTGGAAGTCTACAAAAGGCGGTTGAACATGGAGCGGACCCTGAGGCGATTTGCGTTCTTAGGGAATACAAAGGGAATTTTACCGAAGAATTGAACGCTATTTGCAAAGAGTTAATCAGTCAAAAAGATTTGGATGAGATCGTGCGGCTGCAGCAACAGGTGTATCTCATAAAAAAAATACTGGCCTCCGAGCGTAAAAAGGGAAATATTCCCTCCGCTTCCGAAGATAAGAAGGAAAATGTCCCCTCTGCTTCCGAGGATAAGAAAGAAAATATCCCCGTTGCTCAAGCAAACGTATCAAAACGTATCTCTCCCAAGCAAAATCAACCACAGGTGGCAAAAGTGGTAAAAAAAGATTCAAGCACGATCAGGTTCTATTCAAAAGATGGGCATTTAACAAAAAGTTACTCTAATGATCCTAAACGACAATCTTTCAAACAGGTTAGAGACCTAAATAATCTAAAGGTAGGGGAATATGCCACTTGTTATGATCCTTCTGAGCGATAACATAAAACGAAGGAGATATTTTATTTGAGAGAGCATGATAAAATCATGCAGGGGAGACTGTGAATGTGGAAACACGAGGGAATGGAAATACAAGCCGGCTCATTTTAGGGGACAATCTACAGGTGTTGAGAGCAACGCCTAGCGAGTCGGTTGATTTGTGCTATATTGACCCGCCGTTTTTTCCAATCGCAACTACGAGGTGATTTGGGGCGACGACGGGGAAGTTTCATCATTTGCAGACCGTTGGTCCGGCGGTATGGATCATTACGTAGGTTGGTTGAAGGAGCGGATTGAGGAAATTTGGCGAACGCTTAAAAAGACGGGATCGCTTTATGTGCATTGCGATTGGCATGCGGATGCGTACATTCGGGTGCATATTTTGGAAAAGTTGGGAGGGGTTTTTGTTAATAATGTGGTATGGAAAAGAACGAATGCGCATAACGATGCGAAACGAAAGTTGCCTATTATAATAGATACTATTTTTATTTACAGTAAAGGGAACGATTTTACATATACTCCAATTTACGGTGAATTAAAGAAGGAATACATCGAGAATTTTTACAAATACGAAGATGAGAAGGGAGTTTATCGTCTTGATAATTTAGCGAATACCAGGTTCGGAGGCTATAACTATGCATATAAAGGATATAAGCCAAATTCTAATGGATGGCGTTGCCCATTAAAAAAAATGGAGGAATTAGACAGAGCTGGACTGCTGAAATTTCCGAAGTCTCCCGACGGACGAATTGTGTTGAAACGCTATTTAGATGATTCTAAAGGAACTTTGCAGGGCAACCTGTGGGACGACATACCGCCTGTTGGATCGCGAGCAAAAGAGCGCATCGGTTACCCCACGCAAAAACCTTTAACCTTGATGGAGCGGATCATCAAAGCATCATCCAACGAAGGCGACGTTGTACTCGATGCGTTTTGTGGCGGAGGAACGACGCTTGTTGCCGCGCAGAAGCTTAATCGCAATTTCATAGGGATAGATCAATCTGTCAGGGCGATTGCCGTTTCGCAGGCGCGTCTCGAAAAGTCGAGCGATTTGTTTTCGTTGCCGTTCACGATTGAGCAGCACAAGTATAATCGCGATCATCTTCTAAATATGGACGCTTTCAAATTTGAACAATTTATACTCTTAAAACATTCGTATATAAAGAAATAGCGCGCCAAATAAGCTAAAAAATTTTGTTTTCATATTTTTTGCTGTCTTGGGATTTTAGATGTTTTAATTTTACTGCTGTTCCATAGACCATAATCTCGCTAGCTCCATCCAGTATATTTGACGTAGCATAGCGCACCACAACAATTGCATCAGCGTGGAGTTCCTCTGCTTGTTTTATCATACGATCAGTGGCTTCTTGTCGTGCTTCATTCATCATGTCGGTGTATCTGCTTAGCTCGCCTCCTATAATTGATTTGAAGGCTTGTAAAATATCGACAAACATATGTTTCGTCTTAACAATAGTGCCCTTTACCAGTCCTATCGTCTCTACTTCGTAGCCTGATATAAAATCAACAGTAACTAGAATCATACTTTATTCTCCACACACCGACACTTTTGGGTAAGATGTTCTATCTGTCGAACATTCACTTTCAAAATATATCATTTATAATTATGCACTTCCATCCATTCTCTTATCACATTATTGAAATACTTTGAAGCCTCCTGATCCGAATTTTCAAAAACGGATAATTCAGCCTCCGATTCCGAAGCGATAAAAATATCGGCATATCCGATAATTTCCACGCCGCGATACAGGACGAAATGCTCATGATTCGGACCGGTATCGACAGTTTGACGCAGTCCTCGAAAATTTTTTGCAGCGTCCCATTCATTTTCTGTAGCACATTTCAAAACCCGCAGTCGATTAAATCCTGTACTCTTTATTATGTTATCGATGAAACTTCTCTTTCTGACAGTATAAATCGGAAGTGGCGATCTCTTAGATTTTTGATGGGCATCTTCATCTTCCAGAATTTTCGTTTTAAGTGCGGCGTACTCGTCGCACACGTCCGGATGACCTCTCAGATAATCGCGAAATTTCAAATTTAGCTCGATTTCCGGATTATTTTCATCGAAAAACAGATGCAGATTTATGTTTACAGCGCCTCTTTTGGTGAATCCGCATTTTAGAGGAATGTTCCACTCGCCTTTGTAGGCGTATCCGGCTTTTTTCAGATCGATTATCGCTTTTTCGCGATCCTTGGCTACAGCGACGATATCAATTTTCGGCTTGGCAGCCAGTCCAGGAACTGCAGTTGATCCGATATGATGAATCACGATGCAATTATCGCCGAGTGCCGCAGAAATTATTTCTTTTTCCGCCTCAAAAATTTTTGGCCAGTCTGGATTGTATGGAACAACTTCGATATGTTTTATTGATATTTTTCTACGCTCATTAGGTTTTCGGGATTGTCTACTAATTATACACATTTTTTATGAAGGAGTAATTGTATGGAAAGCCTGAGCATTTCTTCTGATTTAGAGTAGCATTTGGTTTTTCTATGAAGTCTGGCGAGATAA
>JAISQI010000024.1 GCA_031274295.1 Holosporaceae bacterium | reverse complement strand
CGCGCCGTATCTCTGGGACGTTTCCGACGAATCCGCTCTGAAATCAGCCCTCGCCGCCATCGCCGCCGACATAAAATCCTTCGCCAACTACGAAAATGCCAAAAACGTAGAGTGAAATGCCCTATCGATGAGATAGAAAAGGTAGCGGTAAAATATTGTTATTCCAAGACGGGAAGAGACCTGATCATTACACAATACATTATTGAAAAATGTGTTTTAAACGTGTAGCATAACCAGTTGGTGGTTATACCTAGGTAGATGATGATAGTTACTTGTCCAACTTGTTCCTGTAGATATTCTGTACAATCCGACGCCATTGGCAGGGGAAAATTGGTACGCTGCGCTATGTGTGGAGCAATTTGGCAGCAGTCGGCTTATGATGAATCAATTGAAAGAAAACAACGCGTTCTAGATTTAATAAAGTGGACTTTTTTTTGGTTTATAGTTTTTGTTACGATTTTCTCTTTATTTTTCGCAAAAAACGCGGTTATGCAATTTTGGCCGCACGCGTCAGATTTTTATGAGTTTGTCGGAGCGCAAAACGAATCAAAAGGGGCATTTGCCGTTCAAAATATGTCTAATTTTTTCGTTGTAAAAGATGATACGCTCTACATGGGATTAAAGGGAGAGCTCGTTAACACTTCCAATGAAGTGCGAACTATTCCGAGTATTACAATTTCTTTGAGAGATGAGGAAGGGACGGAGAAAACTTCACGCTATAGAAAAATGTGGACGCATAATTTAACCTACAAGAAGTTGCTTCCCAATCAGAAAATCGTGTTTGAAACAGAATTGCAAAGCGTTCCGCGTAATAATTTGATTTGTGATATAAAACTGGATGTTTTGTAGTGGATCCGATAATTTCGAAGAATAATCAAAATTTTATCCGCAATGTATATTTACATATTATCGAAATTTGCGGGATGCTTTTGTTCTTTTTTGCTCTTGCAACAATTGTTGCCTTAATATCCTACTGTTCGGAAGATCCATCTTGGAATACAGCCATCGACGGCGGAGTTGCCAATTTACTTTCTTTTGCCGGAAGCTATTATTCGGATGTTATGATACAAATTTTGGGAGACTCGTCCTATGTATTTTCCATGATTTTATTGTCATTTGGATATCAATTAATAAAGTATCATGCGATTTCACTTTTTAGAATCACTTCATCCTTGATCTGCTGCATATCTTTTTCGGTTATACTAGAGTTTTTGGAAATGAAAACTCAGCGGCCGGGCGTGGTTGGGAGTTTTTTGGTAAAACTCCTGGAGCGTTCTCTATCTTTAAATAGGGGGATATTAATCTCCATTGTCTCTTTTATATTTTTAATAAGCATGATTTATGCCACAAGATTTAGCCTAGCTGGCTTGAAAGAATTTATCAAATTATTCAGTCGAGAAAGTGATTCATCGATGGGGGGGATCATACCCGTGTCAGAGTTTTCAAAAATAAACGAAAAAAAAGGGTCATTGATTTCTAAAAAGAGAGTGATTCCCAACGGATCTAGCGAATTTTCTCTCCCTCCAATTTCATTGTTGAAGGAAGCTCACTCTACGGGCGAAAGATTGTCCGAGTCGGAACTTATCGCCAATTCAGCTGATTTGATCAGGGTTTTGAATGATTTTGGGATTAGCGGAGAAATTATCGGCATTAGTCCTGGACCAGTTGTGACGCTGTATGAATTAAAACCAGCCGCTGGCATAAAATCTTCTCGCGTTATCGGTTTGTCAAATGATATTGCAAGATATATGAGCGCAGTTTCCGCGAGAGTTGCCGTTATTCCCGGAAGAAACGCTCTTGGCATAGAACTTCCTAATAAAAAACGCCAGACCGTTTATCTTAGAGAAATCCTTGAATCTAGCGCCTACAGTAAATCTCCGGCAATCTTGCCAATTTCTCTTGGAAAAGATATTTCCGGCGAGTCTATAGTTACGGATCTTGCAAAAATGCCTCATTTGCTTATAGCAGGGACGACGGGATCAGGAAAATCTGTCGGAATCAATGCAATGATTCTGTCTCTATTATATAAACTTACTCCCGAGGAATGTAAATTTATCATGGTTGATCCTAAAATGTTGGAATTGTCAGTCTATGATGATATTCCACATTTGTTAACTCCCGTTGTTACGGATCCAAAGAAAGCGGTTACTGTTTTAAAATGGGCAGTGAGAGAAATGGAATCTCGATACAGGGCTATGTCTGAATGGGGAGTAAGAAATATAGAAGGTTACAATGCAAAACTCGGCGATTCTAAAACAAAAAATGTCCACACTGGATTTGATTCGGAAACCGGGATGCCGATTTATGAAACACGGGCTATACAATCAGAATTGCTTCCCTACATAGTGATAATCGTAGATGAAATGGCAGATTTAATGTTGGTTGCCGGCAAGGACATAGAAATCGCCGTACAAAGACTGGCACAAATGGCTCGCGCAGCGGGAATTCATCTAATTATGGCTACCCAGAGACCTTCTGTTGACGTCATTACCGGAACCATTAAAGCAAACTTTCCGACAAGAGTTAGTTTTCAGGTCAGTTCGAAAATAGATAGCCGCACAATTCTAGGAGAACAGGGAGCAGAACAGCTATTGGGGCAGGGGGATATGCTTTACATGGCGTCCGGAGGCCGCATGACGAGAATCCATTGTCCGTTTGTAAGTGACGTTGAAGTTGAAAAGGTTACTGAAAATCTAAAAATGCAAGGGGAGCCACATTATATCTCAACAATTTTAGACGATGACGAAGAAGCGTCAAACGACGATGGCCCCTTTGATTCATCGGGAGAGGATCCTCTGTACAATGAGGCCGTATCATTAATCTTGAGAGAAGGTAGAGCGTCCACTAGCTTTATTCAGAGGCATTTAAAGGTTGGATACAACAGAGCGGCTCGCATGATTGAAATGATGGAGGCGGCGGGAATTGTTTCTCCAGCCAATCATGTCGGTAAAAGAGAGATTCTAAGCAGATGATGAAATTTTTTGCGGGGATTTTATCGGGTTTTTTGGTTTTTAGTTCATCTTTTGCCGTCGGGCAAAAAAAAACTATCGATTACATTGGAGAGGTAGAAAAATATCTAAATGACATAACTACATTTGAATCGGATTTTATACAGCGGGATAAATACGGGCGTTGTTCTCGGGGGCATCTTTTTCTGAAAAGACCGCATTTCATGAAAATGGACTACACTGATCCATCAACTCATGTGGTAATAGCGAAAGATAATAAAATTACTCACTATGATCGTGAATTGAAGGAAAAAACAGAGACATCCATGTATTCCTCGCCGTTGTCGTTTTTTTTCGAAAGAAAAATAAATCTGCAAAAGAATTTAAAAGTGTTGTCCATAGAAGATGGGAATGATTTTCTTTCGATCAAATTATGCAAAAAAAATAAAGACGAAGAGGGAGCGGTAACTTTGATTTTCTCAAAAAATCCTTTGGTGCTTCGAAAATGGATAATATTTTCAAATAAAGAAGATCAATCGTCCTATGAAAATACTGAAATTTCACTAATAAATTGGAAATCCAAACACTCTATTCCCGATAAAGAGTTCGAAAAATTCAGTCGTTGAGAGGTAGATCAGAGGCTGCGACGGTCAAAAAACCAACTGTCGAATTTTATTTTGTAGAAAAAAATAAAAAAAAATTACAATATTAACCTTTCGTAAAAAAATTATGGTGCAAAATCCTTTTTTATGTAGTGGGTTTTTGTGCCATGAGTTTTTTAAGTAATGCAGTAAAATCGATTAGTAGAAGGAAAAAAGATCCGACGGGAGAGACTTGGAGAGGAGATCAAGCGATTCTCCAGGACGAAATTTTAGAACAGAATTTCTCGTTGCGAAATTACGTAAAAGAGTCCTTCTCCATGCTCATAGTAAAGCCATTGTCGGGGCATGTGCTGAAAATTATAAGATCAACCTCTCTTCTTATTATAGGGATATCAACCGGAGTGGCAATTGCTCTATTGTGTTTGGGAATTCTTATGCAATTCGGGTCTATAGAAAATACAGTTCTATCATTTTTAATACAAAATAAGCTTGAAAAACTCGTTCCTGAATCTGATTTGTCGATGAAATCTGCAATGTTGTCTTGGAATACAGACGCAGGAGCAATCGAGATAGTAATGAGTAGAGTTCGATTAGATGATTTATCAATACCGAATGTTACAATTCTTCCGGATTATAAAAAATCGTTGAAGCAACAGCGTTTAATTGTAAAAAGTGTATCTTTCATGAATCCAAGAATTAGTTTGGGTATAGAAAACGATTTTAAAACCATCTACTTAAATCCGAATTTAGAAAAAGGAGGAGACAACAAGGCATTACTGGAGCCGCTATCCACTCTAAATAATTGTAGGAATATATTTGATGATGGAACTGTTGTCAAACTAGTTAACGCAAGCTTATCTATTGCAGAAAATGGAGTCATTTGGAAACTAAATAATGTTTATTGCGAACATAAAATTGGTGAAAATTTCCCGAAAATAGTAGATTTCTCTACGTTATTCCCAGAACAGGGACACGCATCGAACATAAACCTTGTAAAATCTGAGATGGGGGATAAAACAACTTATGACGTCAAAATTGAATCTCTAAATCCGTTTGCTCTCAGTTCTGCTTTTGCAAGGAGAAATATTCCAATCGACAATCGAATATTCATGGCAATTGATGGATATAATCTGCCAGTTTCCGGAAAGCTGAAGTTAAATTTCGAAGGGAAAAGATTTGAAGGAGGAACGTTTGATCTGATAGGATCAACTGGATCAATAAAATTACCGACCAGAAGTACTTTATCTCTAAATCTTGGAAAGAGAATCGATAATGGAAGTATTTCAGGAAGTTTTCTAGAGAACAAAGCGAAAATTGATTCGATTAGTATTTCCTATGGGAATTCTGGATTGCAGCTAACGGGGATAGAGGTTCCCCTGAGTGAATTCAAATGTTTAGACGTCGCAAATATAAACGGTACATTGAGTTTGACTAACATCGACGTCCATGAAATGGAAACCATTCTTCCAGATAACATATCAAGGTCAGCGGTTTTTATATTTAAAAATTACTTGGAGGGATTTAAGTTAGAGCTTTTCAAAATTGATATTAATGGAACAATCGCGTTTGGCAATAGATCGAGTGGCGAGAAATTAAATATCGGTCAGGGAATTTTCAAAATAAAAGATGCTAAAATTCCTATAGGAGAGCATATCGTTAGCAATGTAACCGCAACCGGAGTTATCTGTGACGATGGGTTCGATATAAAATTATCAAATGCTCTATTTAGAAAAACTAAGATAAATCACGGGTCTTTCTTCATATCTAATAAAGACAATTCTTGGATAGGAAAAATAAATGCGGATGTTTCAATTAGCGATATTAATGCTTGCGCACGGGATGTTTCTCCGAAATTAGCATCCATGCCTTTTGAAAAAATGCATATGAAAGGTAACGCTAATATTGATATGAAACTTGTGCGCGTGGAAGGAGATAATTTATTAAATAAAAATCTTCCTTTTAGGATTATAGAAGGAGAGGGCGTAATTAAATCCGATAGAAACACAAAAGAACTGAGGCTTTCGTGGAACAATGGAAGACTGCTGATAAGTGGGGAAGTAAATACAGGTAAAAATAAAATTAGCATAAAAATGGATGAAGACATAGCGAGCAACTCGGGAAATGGAGAATTCTGTTTTGTTTCTAACTCTGATTTTCTGGATGAATTGATTCCTAACGCTAGCAAATTGTGTTCTGGAGATTATGTATTGAAAATTAATTCTTCTTGGAAAAATAAATTTGAAGAATACGATGTTGAATTAGATTTAAAAGATGCGACTATGTTTATTCCAATGGTCGGAGATATTAAGTCACAAAATGAAGATGGACGATTCGTTGCGCATGTCGTGAAGAATAACGGTAATTTTGAATTCTCTAAAATGTTTTTGGATACGAAAAATAGCAAAATTGGCGGAAAAATGGCATTGGATGGGAGAGGGAATTTATTGAAATGCTCTTTGGATGAATTTATAATTAACGGAAGCTCCGCTAAAATAAATGTTCTAAGAGAAGGTAATAATATACTATTTTCTGCCGTCGGAGATTATCTTGACGCAAGTAGAATGTTTTCTTCTGTCTTTATAGATAATCAAGTAGATCCATATACCACCATATCTGCGTATATAAATTTAAAAGAAGCTAATGTTTTCAACGATATTAAAGTTAAAAATATCAAGGGCAGCCTAGACATAAGAAGTGGCAAAGTCATCGGAGGAGCATGTTACGCAGTGATCGGAGAAGATACAACATTGGCTTTAGCAGCTAAGGATATTAATGGTACAAGTGATATATTACTGTCGTTATCAGCTTCGAATGCCGGAGATTTTCTAAAATATCTTAAAGTTACCGATACGGTAAGTGGTGGAAGTCTTAATTTTGTGATTAAATCGTCGAAAAAGGGAGATCAATCTCTATCAGGAGTCTTTGAGATGGGCGACTTTATCGTGAAAAATAATACTCAATTAATAAAACTAGTATCTCTTTCTTCAACAAGTTGGTTGTCTGGCGCCGATAGTACAACGGTTGGATTTAATTTTCTAGTTGGAAATCTGTCGATTACCAAAGATACCGTGATTATAGAAAATGGAAAGGCCATAGGACCAACAATATGTATTTCGTTCAACGGACCATATGACAGAATTAACGATAATTTTGATGTTTCTGGGATTTTAGTACCAATGTCTGCGATTTTGGGCAATCAAAATTCCAGCGGCGTGCTAACGGCGAATTATCAAATTACTGGATCCCTTGGAATGCCTATGATTTCTGTAAAACCTCTGAAGATTATTGACAATTACGTCGTAAACGAAACCTTCGGGAACATGCTTCCAATAATGTTCTCTAATGGAGGGATAAATAACAGCATTGCTCCATCCGCGGAAAATTTGAAAGATCCATTTTCGCAGGGAGCCTTTGATAGGGTGGCGAAAGAAATAAAACAACCTCCGAAACCGACGACCCGTCGGAGTGTAAACGATAAATTTGGTATTAAAATTACTCGTGGCGTAAAGAGCAGCAATTAATTCATTGAATATTTTGTTTAAAATAATCAACGACCATCAAGAATTGATGGTCGTTGGCAAGGATAATTTAAAAAACTAACTAGAGTAAATTTGGTAAAAGTAGTTTTTGCGGCTGCTTACAATAGACTTGCTTTACCAGTTGATCAAAGGCCTGTGGATGAATATTTGCTCCTTCAACAACATTCACTTTGTTTAGGAGATGACATCCAGTAAAGGCTCCTTCTTCAACGTTTGCTCCTCCGCCAATTGTAACTTCCTTCAGGCCAGTACATCCAGCGAAGGCTCCTTTTTCAACGACTGTTTTTCCATTAATCTTAGCTGCAGTCAGAGAAATACATCCAGCGAAGGCTCCTTCACCAATACGCTCTAAACCAGAAGGGAAAATAAATTTTTTCAAACTAATACATCCGCTAAAGGCAAAAGGTCCTATTACTTTTAATTGAGAAGCATTCTCTCCCGCACTAATGCTTTCTAAATACGGATTTCCTGCAAATGCATATCTCCCTATGCTTTTTAGATAATGTGGAAGGTAAATACTGTTAGAAAAGCAAGCTCTAAAAAATGCAAAATCTCCAATTGATTTTAATTTAACGGCTTTATCCAAATCTAGTTCAACTATTTGTGTCGAACAATCTTTATATGCACTATTAGCAATGGCTTTTACATTGTCTTCAATAGATATGCCAGATTGCCATTTTATTCCTTTTCTATGAAGATATTTGCTTGCTGTACTATTATCGATCACAACGCCAGCGCTTTCCTCAAGATTACCACCCAGATTGGCACCACCAACCTCATCACTTAGGAAAAGAGAAGAGCCAGAAGAGGACTCAACAGCGGTAGCATAGCTCGGACACGCAATAGATAGTATTGCCACTATAATAGATAAGTTTTTCATTTTTGATCTCCTATATTTTTATATTTATTAAGTTTGTCTAAAATATATTAATTAAAGGTAAATATTATAAATATTTTTTGACTTTACTGACACATCTGCGGCTGCGCTTAGTTTTCGAGGTCGTGCATAGTTTCATTAAAGGAATATCTAGGTCATTACGGTAAATTGTGCTGGCATATTAATTTTTATTATTCCTCCGAAAGAGCAAACCAATGTGGAATCGTTTGTTAGCATTGGACCTGTTTTTCCGATGATGGTCGGTTTGTTGGGGATCCAAGTTCCGGATGGGGTTGGAATGCAAGCTCCAGGGGTTAAAATACCTGAGGCGGCTGCTGTTTGCGCTGCCGTGATTGGATTAGCCATGCTCATGCATACTCCAAATGGACTGATATTCAGAAAAGGAATGCAATCGGTGCATGAACCCATTGGTCCAGATGGCCCCATCAACATCGACGTTGGTAAAAATGTTAAAGAACCGGGAGCTGCTCCAAAAGGACACATTGACATGGCTCCGGTACAAACTGTGAATCCCATTATACTTCTCTTCTTGATTTTAAATTTCCATCTTCATCATAGGTATCAATGGATCCATAGGGTTTTCCAGCCTGAAATGTTGATATTTCCATTATATTTCCACTGGGAAAGTATCGGGTTACTTTTCCGTCCAATTTATTATCATTGTAGTTGGAGTCTTCCATAGGAGTTCCATTGGGATAAAATGACTTGCAAGCTCCATTTTGTTTTCCGCCCACATATGCCGCTACTCTTATTACGTTGCCGAGATTATCAAAGGACGTAAAATCTCCTTCAAAAAGACCATTTTTAAAATTTGCAAGCCCGATTTTTGCTCCGTTAGAAAATAATGTGGCTTCTCCATCTAATTTTCCATCTTTAAAGGTAGCAAACATTAAAGGACTTCCGGCCACAAAAAACTCTGCAGGTCCTGATAATTCGCCATCTTTATAGGTTAATTTGCTAGATAACTGTCCGTTTTCGTCGAAGATTTTAGTTTCTCCATCTGGAACTCCGTTTTTGAAGGATATGGATTTTTGGAGATTTCCATTGGGGTCCTTAATTTCTTCAACGGTTATTGCATCGTTTTGATTATCCAAGTTGCAGCATTCCTCCTCCAATTGTAATCATAGGGGCAGACACCTTCGTCATGCCAGTTCCGGAGATTTCCACCATAGCGCCAGCTAGTTTGGTGGATACCTGACCGCTTGCTTCGAGCATCATATTGGCTTTCAATCCGATATTCATATTGGCTGACGCGTCCAGATTCATGCCGGATTTTAAGGACATTGCAGTACCGGATTCCACTTTTAGATCGGTTCCGGATTTAAGAGTAAACGCGGTACCCGCGTCAATTGCCGTATCCTGACCAGATTTAAATGATATTTTCCCATCTGCTTTGATCGTTAGGTTGCCAGAAACGGTCAATGTATAATCTCCGGTAATATCATAGACCATATTCCCCTTGTCTAAGGTAACGGTGTTGTTCCCTTCTTTTATAGAAAGAGAATGATTGGCCGGGCCGTCCTTGGATTGCAATGTAATGCTTCTGGATCCCTTAAATAGGTCAAGGGTGTCATCGGATTCTTCTATTTGAGTTTTTCTTGAGTTTATGATGTCAACGCATACGTCTTTTTGAGCGTGTACATAGATTTCCTCCTTATCTTTCTCGTCATTGAATCTAATTTCATTAAATCCACTATCATCGGTGTAGGTTACAGTTTTTAGGGAAGATTTCATGGATTCTTTATCCGAATATGCCGGCATATATTTGTCATTATATACACATCCGACAATCAGTGGTCTATCAGGGTCACCATCGATAAATGCCACAACTACTTCCTGTCCTATCCTTGGAACAAAAACTCCTCCCCAACCGCTACCGGCAAGCACCTGAGCAACTCTAATCCAACAGGAATCATTTTCGTTTTTTTTGCCCATCTGATCCCAATGGAAATGAACTTTCACGCAACAATGCTCATTTCTAAATATTTCTTCTCCTGATGGACATGTAACAATTGCTGTTTGAGTCCCATGTATGCGAGGTTTGGGAGTTTTTCTCAATGGACGAAATACGATTTCCTTTTCAAATGCTCTAAATTTGTTTTTGTATATAAATCCAGAGGAATTTGAAAAACTGTAGGAATGTTCAATATCATAGATAACGTATTCTTGGTTGAATTTGTCTACATGGTGGTCTGTAACTTCGAATAAAAATCCAGGAGCTAAAATTGCGGCAGTTGAAAAGGCGCTGAACAAGCAGTGATTAAACTCAAAAAGTTGAACCCGCAGCTTGGATAAGTCTTCTCCTTCGTTTAGTTTTTCGAATCCTCCCGGATATTCATAAAACATTTGTCCTTTCCACTTTGTGTCCAATTTACTTGATAGATTGGTCTGTGAAATGGTGTAATTATAATCGGAGAGAGAGTATCCGCCAGTGTTTAATATGGTTGTCATGCTCGTATTAAACACTTTTCCAAGAGGAAATACATCGCTAACGCCTTTAAAAAATCCGATTTTTGATTCTCCGGAAGGTTTTTTATGAACGCTTGAATCATCGGCCAACACAAGAGTATGTTTGTCCTTGGAATGATCAAAAAAATAGAATATTCCTTCATCTTCCATCAATCTTGAAATAAAATTAAAACTACTTTCTGCATATTGGACGCAGTATTTTCGCTCTACTTTACCGCATGTTTTAGTTTTATCTTCTATATCCTTAATGCCCTGGTCTTTTAGAACTTGGTTTATGATGTCAATGGCTGTTTTGTTTTGGAAAATCAGGCTATTTCTATCAAGAGTAAGCAGCCAAAGTCGTGGTCTAATGGTTGCAGAGTATTCTGTCACATAGGTGTCGCTCTTATTTTCAGTAGATCCATGAGAAAATTCCGTTATAATACCATCTATGTACCGTTCCTGAGTTTCAGATTTAAGAGCTATGTTTATGTTTGAACCAAGCGCTTTTTCCAGGTCTAAGGCGCTGTCCTTGGCAGCGAAAACTATTTTAAATTCGAAAAGCTCAGAAATCGCTTCTTTTCCGCTTAATGATTTTAAAACGATATCAGCGTCTCCAAAAACAGTTTGAAGATTCGCTAGTAATTTTTCTTGATTGTACAGAACAGAATACACAACGTCTCCGCTAATTTTATTAAATCATAACTAAAATTATATCAAATTGCAAAAACCGATAGTATTTAATGAAAATATGGTATATGGCCCTATATCTGTGTCAGAACGTAGAAAATAAGCAAGGACTCCACCGTGACCTTGTCTTTTTCGAAAAAGAGTGCAGTTTTCAATTTTTAGAAAAACTCTGGAGCGGGCGAAGGGATTCGAACCCTCGACACCAACCTTGGCAAGGTTGTACTCTACCACTGAGCTACACCCGCTCGACGCTATCATAATATCAATTTTAAATGGGAAAACAATATGCACGCAATATCGATTATTTATTTTAGATGATTTTCATACTCACTGATGGTGCCCCTGGCCGGAATCGAACCAGCACGTCCTTGCGAACAACAGATTTTGAGTCTGTCGCGTCTACCAGTTCCGCCACAGGGGCGACACAGTAGATTGAATACATTAATTTTCAATAACAATCAAGAGGGATGCGCTTTTCAGGATTCGTTAATAGAGATAAAGAGTGTAAAGGTAAGAGCCCAGAAATTTTCGGTTTAATATTTTCTGTCCATTTTATTTTTTAGATTTATCCATGTACTTTAATATATTAAAATATCCGGAAATACATCCCAGTATAAAAAACAATATTAGAAATAACGGAAATTTATCGAAATATTTGTCGATCCAGGCGCCTATTAGAATTCCAACTATAATAGCCGAAACAAACTCTACTCCACACGAAGCAACGGACATAAATTGCTTACTTTTATCATCTTTCATTCTAGGAGTTTACAACTTCTTGAAAACTAATACTATCAGTACCTTCGGATTGATTGCTTTGGGGAAGCTCTTTTTTCTGTTCAATGGGAAGAATGCAAACAATGCATGTTCCATCTTCAACATCAGAATTAATACTCAGTGTTCCACCATGTAATTCGATTAGAGATTTAACGAAAGGCATGCTAATGCCGTTATCTTTTTCTGCATGATTAATAAATCTAGCTGTTTTTGCAGGACGTTTTTTAGGGTGGATATTTTGGTCTTTGCTATTGGAAAGTCTAATTCCGTCATCTTTTACTACGATTTTTAAATTTTCATCATTTTTGGATATTACTACGTCTATTTTTCCATGAAGCGGAGCGGATTGTATCGCATTTGTTAATATATTGTATACCGATTGTTTTATACGAATTTTATCCCCGTTAAATTCTACATTTTCTTCGGGATAGATTTTTATTATGTTTATGCTTTTTTCATTAATGCGTTTTTCGAGACTGGAAATAACTTCGTCTATGGCGTCCTTTACTGAGAACCACGAGAGATCGAGATCTTTAGAGTCTATATCTATGGAGACCATTTCAAGTAAATTATTAATAAGTTGATGCAGTTGGTTGGATGCCACAAGTATGTATTGACAGTATTCCAATTGTTTTTCGCTGAGAGTGCCAAAATACTGATGTAATAACAGCTCTGCAAATCCGATTAATATATTTAATGGCTCTTTCAACTCCACCGAAATTCCAGAAACAAACTCAAATCTTAAATCTTGCGCCGTTTTTAACGCCTGATTTTTTTCCATTATGGCGTTCTCAACCATACAGCTATCCGTGATATCAATAAAGCTGTGCATATGAGCTCCATCCGGAAGTGGAACATAGGAAAACATAATTATGGAACCGTCCTTTTTAATAAGTTTTCCGTTTTTCACAATTCTGTCGGTCAGATTGCTAATGGTATTTTCACGAAATTCTTCCCAATTGGTTCCATAATCAAGTTCGTCTTTAATATTGTCGAGCACTTCAGAAATGTGCATGCCCCTTAAGTCTAATACTGCTTCAGCATCGCCTAATTTCCATATTTTTTGGGTCGCATTGTTGATAATTTTCAATCGATTGTTACTTCCATAAACCATTATTCCTTCGTAAAGATTATTGATCGTCTCCTTTTGCACTGCGAGCAGCGTGTTGTTTTTACGCTGTAGAGCCAAAGAATCTGTAACATCTTCGTAAACAAATAATAGTCCTCCAAGAGAATATGGAGAGATCGTAAGGCGTAAAGTTTTTCCGTTCGGAAGATGTGTTAATTCCTGAGCAGGGGCAGTAATTGAAGTGAATAACTCCAGCTGAGATTTTTTAAATGCCTGGTAATCAGCTTGTTCAGAAAGTTGTCGATTGTTTCTTAGTTCGTCGAGCACTTCTCCATATGTCGGTTTGGAATGAAGCCATCCAGATTCCAATTTCATTAAACGTTGATAGGCGCCATTAAAGAAAATCACTCTCGTATTTTCTCCGAATATCACGATCGCCGTCGACAGAGTCTCCAGAACTTCATAGTTAGCAGTTACAATTCTGTCTAAATTAAGGGCAAGAGCTTCCTCCGAAGTTATGTCGTCGGCATATCCCATAAGATTTTCGTTGGACACTGGACACTCATGTACAGATACTTTTTTCCGTGCTCCGTTAACCAATACAAATTGTGATATGGTCTGAATACGATTGCATTTTTTAGCATTTTCAGCAAGCGAGTGACCTTGACCGAATAAATTTCCCGGGACCAGTGGAATATTATTCAATAGAATTTTATCAATGCTGGCGTCGACGTAATCCGAATAAGTTTTGTTACAATAGGTAATTTCTAGCA
>JAISQI010000005.1 GCA_031274295.1 Holosporaceae bacterium | reverse complement strand
CTACCTTATTCTGTAAAGTATGGCAACATCGATTATTTCAAACACTGCTCATATTTCTTTCAATGTATTATCCGGATGGCTTATGATGTGCAGGCGTAGCTTCTCGAATTCTATTTTTGGTTTACGAATGTTATTTTTAGAGGCTGCCAGCATCCCCTTCTCTTTCCGTTTCATCCAGCGATATATGGTTTTTCTATATCTAAGTGGAACTCTTCGGCCGTTTCCGCCTGCGTCGTCCCTCTTTCCAAATATGTCATCACCTTCTCCCTCAAGTCTAACGAACACGCTATTGCGATTTCTTTCCTTTCTTTGTATATGATTTTTCTTCTCCTTTTCGAAATGGCAAGCGTATTTTAGCCAACTATAGATAAAGATAATCAAATAATTAAGGTTAAGGGGGCGCTTCACATCACCCTGCCGTTCTTTTCAAATTTTAATGCCTCCTCAAATTATTTGCCGTATCGGCATAAATATCGCATCTCAGACGAAGGATCTGGAGGGCACCACGAGGTAATTTGTTTAAAACCGTCTTGCTGATACTGCCTTTATAAATGCGATAATGCGGGTGCTTATTTGGCCCTCAAAAAGAAAACGGTGGGGTGATGTGAGGCGCCCCCTTAAAAGCAGAGAAAATATGTCATAAAAATCGGAAATATGATGTGAGAAATAAGAAAGTTTATGCTTGAGCCAAGCAAAATAGGGCCCAATGTGCTATGCTATTTTTATGCACTACACGTTAATGGCGAGATCTGACCAATAAAGTTATGCCAAATAGCAGCATAAATATTGAATAAAACTGTCCGCGAGACTTGCGGAGGATTAGTCGTGCATCGGATTCACGAAAGAATTCCGTGAAAATCCTAAAAACTGAATATAGTATCAAAAAATGTCCTCTAAATTTTCCGGAGGTAGTCTCTTTTTCTGTCTAGAAACGGATTTGCATGTAAGAAAATAATGTCAAACCTTCTAGAAAAGCTTCGTAGAGCTGGGAAGGATACAGGGCGGAAATTATGGAAAGATTAGCCATAAAATTGCCGCTTTGATGAAAAATGACTGCCCATTTGATATGTACAATTTTACCATAGAGCTCTCTATTGATAAAATTAGCGATGCGACTGAATAGAAAATCAAAGGGTGCAATGGAAAAACAAATGTCTGCCAGGGATAATCATTGAAGGATATTTTCTGCAAACAATAATCATTGCAATAATCACTCCAATAGACCTCCCTGGATAGATATTCCACCATGTCAAATTGTCAAGATCTCCAGGGTATTGCGAATAAGCATACCTGGGCAATACAGAAGCATATACCCTATGCGCCTATCAGTTACTATATCCGCAATCGCATGGCTTAGGAATGAGGTGTTTTGATTCCTTGACATCGGAGATTTGTCCTTTTAGAATAAAAATTTAATGCAAAGGACGTAAAGCCAAATGTAAGTAAATAGAAAATATTGTACCAGTGAATTCTTCCAATGAAATATCTTTCAGAAAGTTTAATTGCAGATGGATAAATGATATGAGCGCAATATCCCAAGATCATTGTGCGACTACTAGGAAATCGTGGATGCTTTCTTAGGGGAAAAATTCCAAAATAGATATCAAGATAAAGGTTGAGTCAACATAACTCACCTGTTTCAACGTCTAGAAATGAAATAATCCATGCCCTAAAAACGGAGCCAATAATCCTCTCAATATACCAATGGTAACATTTGCGCCCATGTAGGAACTCGAATTTTTTAATGTAATCTTTATTACCCACATGCATCAAATTATTTCTCCTCCGCTCCAAACAATTCCAGTAAAGATAGATGCTAGAATAATCAGACCTTTTGATTGACAGTAAAAAGTAACAAAAATCCAAATATTGCACAAAAGTTAACCGCCAATTTTATGGTTATGAGCTTTGTCCTGTCGAAAAAATGTCCCCATAGGAGCGAGTGTAAAATTTTAAATGTGTAGGGAATAGCCATACATGCAATCGTTTCAAAGAGATTGGAGATATTGATCCATATGTACCATTGATTGAAAATTCTGTCCGTGGTGGATTTCATATTTGCGTGGCGACACCCGCAAATGACCACCAAAACAATATCATGCCGAATAGCTTATCTTTAAAGATGATTTTAAGATTGGAAAAGATTAATTTTTCTTTTTGTGGTGGTAAGATCCGGGATGGGATTTTTGAAAATGATATTGCCGAATCCGTAGCTGCCAGAGATATCGAGGGATCGAAAAGCTTGTGCAACGGCTTCTTTCTGAGTGAAATTTAAATAGAATATCCTTATTTTTTAATCACTGATTCAAATATTTCTTCTTATTCTTAATCACCCATTTGAATGTCTTTATCCATGAAACGTAGACAGAATTGAGTATATCTTGGAGTATTTCGTCGAAAATCGCCCTTATTGCTAAGATCAGATCCTGTCTGCTGTGGATCTCATAGTTTTGTAATTCTGTCTTTATAATTCCAAAGAGAAGGAAATTAATTGAAGGTGTACAACGCGGTAACTCGATAGAAAAAGTAAATAGCAAAAAGAGGAAGAAGTCAGTTGAGGTGTACAACGCGCCAACTCGGCAGAAAAGTAAATAAGAAAAGAAGAAGAAGTCAGTTGGCGCAAAGTCTAGACTATAGGTCAGATGCGATACTCTATGGGCACAAAATTCTGTGAGACAATTATTAGATTTCTTTCAATTGTGAAGACGTGCATTGTCAATATGCATCACGACTTCTTTCAGGGTCCATCTTCGGCTGTGTGCGTGTATATTTTCAAATAAATCAGGTATAACGACATCATAGAAGAATGTACTGTTAAATGTATTCCCTTTGGCCACATCGAACAAACTGTGGATTATATTGACCGATTAAATAATCGAAATTAGGCACTTTCCCGTGTCAATTTTTGTTTGATTCTTTCTGGAACCTCAACTCTGAATGAGATCCAGACCGATTGATGAAGGTAATCGAAATAAAATCATGATTTGTCGCCGATTATAACCCGAACAAATCCGTTCTTTTGGTTTTTTTGAGAACTGTCAAAATGTCCATGAAAAGTGACACCAGTTCGGCCTTTCGAGAGTCGTCGAGAGAGTGTGGGACTTATCGTAAATTGAACTTTTTCAAACAGA